>NZ_JBFTEP010000003.1:0-62049 GCF_047229365.1 Cellulomonas pasadenensis
CGCCCAGGCCCAGCGCCGCGAGCTCGGCGGTGCCGGCCTGCGCGGTGGCCAGGCCGACCAGGAGCGCGGCGGCACCGGCCGCGGCGACGAGCGGGCCGCCGACGAGCAGGTGGCGCCCGGACCCGCGCAGCGCGAGGACGGCCGTCGCGAGCGCCGCGGCGCCCAGCGGCAGCAGCAGCGCGGAGGCGGCGGCGTGATGGCGGAGGTGCTCGGCGCCGAGGCCGATCAGCACGAGACCGGTGCCGAGGGCGGCGACGGCGCCCCACGTCCGCGCCACGAAGGCGGCGGTGCGCTCCGCCGGCCACGCGTCGTGCCCCCCTGCCGGACGGCCCGCCGTCCCCGCGGGTGCGGGGGCGGCGGGCCGGCGGTGGGTCGACGCGTGCCGGGGGAGCGGGCTCGCCCCGGCGGTGCTCACGCGGTGCGCGTGCGGTCCGCGGCGGCCTTGTCGGCCGTCAGGGCGACGCCGAGCAGGATGATCGCCGTACCGAGGTGCAGCACGTTGTCGGCGCCGTTCAGCGCGAGGATGTTGGCCTCGCTCTCGATGATGAACAGGCCGAGGATGCCGACCAGCAGGTAGACCGCACCGACGACGATGTTCATCCGGCGGGCCGAGGCCACCGTGCGCGACGAGGCGAGCAGGGCGATGCCGATGGCGAGGTGGACGATGTTGTGCAGCGGGTTCACCTCGAAGCCGAGCAGCGGCTCGCCCTCCTGGCCGGCGAACGGCACGCCGCCCGTCACCAGGAAGCCGGCGAGGCCGACGAGCGTGTAGACGGCACCGAAGATGGTGGCGACGAGACGGTTCGGGGACTGCGACATGGGTTCCCTCTCTCCCGGGGCGCCTGCCCCTGTCGTCCGGCTGTGACCAGCCGGGACGCCACCGGAACCGGTGACGTCGCTGTGCGTTGGGAGCGTACGAGCGGGCCCCGCGGACCGCACGGCGAACGGGCGGACCGGGGGTCGGCACGCGGTGCGCGGCGCGCCGCCGGGCGGCCCGGCTTCCCGCCGCCGCGTGGCGTGTGCCACCATGTGACCGGCGACGACGGTGTCGCGGATCGGCGGCACGCTCTCCCGCACGGGGCGCGTGGCGTCGCACGAGGACCTCGGGGTCGACCCGGCGGCGACGGAGCCGCGCAGGCGTCGGCTGTGGGGGGTTTACTTGGCACGCCCGGGCGGGTATGCTAGCGCTTTGCGCTGGCCTGTGTCCGCGACCCCGTATAACCCGAGCCCCTCCCCGTCGTTCGTGCGCGACGAGGACGGGCTCGCACGGCCGGGGGGTCGCGACCAGCCGGGTCACGCGCAGCGTGCACTCCATCCGCAGGGAAGGACCCCCCTTGGCTGCCTCGCGCACCCCTTCTGCTCCGTCCGCCGACGCGATCGCGAACCGCACCGCATCCCGCCGCATCTCCTTCGCCAAGATCTCCGAGCCGCTCGAGGTCCCGGACCTGCTGGGTCTGCAGACCGAGAGCTTCGACTGGCTCCTCGGCAACGAGCGCTGGCAGGCCCGTGTCGCGGCCGCCCTCGAGGCGGGGCGCACCGACGTCCCGGAGACCGCCGGCCTGGAGGAGATCTTCGAGGAGATCTCGCCGATCGAGGACTTCGGCGGGACCATGTCCCTCTCCTTCCGCGAGCACCGCTTCGAGCCGCCGAAGTACACGGCCGAGGAGTGCAAGGAGAAGGACTTCACGTACGCCGCGCCGCTGTTCGTCACGGCCGAGTTCGTCAACTACACCACCGGCGAGATCAAGTCGCAGACCGTGTTCATGGGTGACTTCCCGCTCATGACCGAGCGCGGCACGTTCATCATCAACGGCACCGAGCGCGTCGTCGTGTCGCAGCTCGTCCGTTCGCCGGGCGTCTACTTCGAGCGCGTCGCCGACAAGACGTCGGACAAGGACGTGCTCACCGCCAAGATCATCCCGAGCCGTGGGGCGTGGCTCGAGTTCGAGATCGACAAGCGCGACAACGTCGGCGTGCGCGTCGACCGCAAGCGCAAGCAGAACGCGACCGTGCTGCTCAAGGCGCTCGGCATGACCGAGGGCGAGATCCGCGAGGAGTTCGCCGACTACCCGGCCGTGCTCGACACGCTGGACAAGGACCACGTCCAGACGCAGGACGAGGCGCTGCTCGACCTCTACCGCAAGATCCGCCCGGGCGAGCCGCCGACCGTCGAGGCCGGCCGCGCGCTGATCGAGAACTTCTACTTCAACCCCAAGCGCTACGACCTCGCCAAGGTCGGCCGCTACAAGCTGAACAAGAAGGTCGGCCAGGACGCGCCGCTCAGCGACTCGGTCCTGTCGCGCTCGGACGTCGTGGCGACGATCAAGTACCTCGCGGCCCTGCACATCGACCGCACGTCGCTGCCCGGCACGCGCGGCGGCGAGGCGATCGAGTTCCGCGTCGAGACGGACGACATCGACCACTTCGGCAACCGCCGCATCCGTGCGGTGGGCGAGCTCATCCAGAACCAGGTCCGCACCGGCCTGTCCCGGATGGAGCGCGTCGTGCGCGAGCGCATGACGACGCAGGACGTCGAGGCGATCACGCCGCAGACCCTCATCAACATCCGCCCCGTCGTCGCCTCCATCAAGGAGTTCTTCGGGACGAGCCAGCTGTCGCAGTTCATGGACCAGAACAACCCGCTCGCGGGCCTGACGCACAAGCGGCGTCTGTCGGCCCTCGGCCCGGGTGGTCTGTCCCGCGACCGCGCCGGCATGGAGGTCCGTGACGTCCACCCGTCGCACTACGGCCGCATGTGCCCCATCGAGACCCCCGAGGGCCCGAACATCGGCCTCATCGGCTCGCTCGCCACGTACGGGCGCATCAACCCGTTCGGCTTCGTCGAGACCCCGTACCGCAAGGTCGTCCAGGGTCGCGTGACGGACGACGTCGACTACCTGACGGCCGACGACGAGGACCGCTACGTCATCGCGCAGGCCAACGCCCCGCTCGAGGCGGACGGCACGTTCGCCGAGGACCGCGTCCTGGTCCGCACCAAGGGCGGCGAGGTCGAGTTCATCCCGGCCGGCGAGGTCGACTACATGGACGTCTCGCCGCGCCAGATGGTGTCGGTCGCGACGGCCCTCATCCCGTTCCTCGAGCACGACGACGCGAACCGTGCCCTCATGGGCGCGAACATGCAGCGCCAGGCCGTGCCGCTGGTCCGCTCCGAGGCGCCGCTCGTCGGCACCGGCATGGAGCGGCGTGCGGCCGTCGACGCGGGCGACGTCATCGTCGCGTCGAAGCCGGGCGTCGTCACCGAGGTGTCGGCCGACCTCATCACGGTCGCGAACGACGACGCCACCACGTCGACGTACCGCGTGGCGAAGTTCCGCCGCTCGAACCAGGGCACGAGCTACAACCAGCGCGTGCTCGTCGACGAGGGCGCCCGCGTCGAGGTCGGCTCCGTGCTGGCCGACGGCCCGGCGACGGACGAGGGCGAGCTCGCGCTCGGCCGCAACCTGCTCGTCGCGTTCATGTCGTGGGAGGGCCACAACTACGAGGACGCGATCATCCTGTCGCAGCGCCTCGTGCAGGACGACGTCCTCTCCTCGATCCACATCGAGGAGCACGAGGTCGACGCCCGCGACACGAAGCTCGGCCCCGAGGAGATCACGCGGGACATCCCGAACGTCTCCGAGGAGGTCCTGGCCGACCTCGACGAGCGCGGCATCATCCGCATCGGCGCCGAGGTCGCGGCGGGCGACATCCTCGTCGGCAAGGTGACGCCCAAGGGCGAGACCGAGCTGACCCCCGAGGAGCGCCTGCTCCGTGCGATCTTCGGCGAGAAGGCGCGCGAGGTCCGCGACACGTCGCTCAAGGTGCCGCACGGCGAGTCCGGCACGGTCATCGAGGTGCGCACGTTCAGCCGCGACGACGGCGACGAGCTGCCCGCCGGCGTGAACGAGCTGGTCCGCGTGTACATCGCGCAGCGCCGCAAGATCACGGACGGCGACAAGCTCGCCGGCCGCCACGGCAACAAGGGCGTCATCTCCAAGATCCTGCCCGTCGAGGACATGCCGTTCCTCGCGGACGGGACCGCGGTCGACGTCGTCCTCAACCCGCTCGGCGTCCCCGGCCGCATGAACGTCGGCCAGGTCCTCGAGACCCACCTCGGGTGGGTCGCGAAGCAGGGCTGGGACATCCAGCTGGCCGAGGGCGAGGTGCAGTGGACCGAGGGCGTCCCCGAGGTCGCGCACCGCTCGCAGCCGGGCAACCCGGTCGCGACGCCGGTGTTCGACGGCGTGCCGGAGGAGACCCTCACCGGTCTGCTCTCGTCGACGCTGCCGAACCGCGACGGCGAGCGCATGGTCGCGGGCGACGGCAAGGCGCGGCTGTTCGACGGCCGCTCCGGCGAGCCGTTCCCGGAGCCGGTGTCCGTCGGCTACATGTACATCCTCAAGCTGCACCACCTCGTGGACGACAAGATCCACGCCCGGTCGACCGGCCCCTACTCGATGATCACGCAGCAGCCGCTGGGTGGTAAGGCGCAGTTCGGCGGCCAGCGGTTCGGCGAGATGGAGGTGTGGGCCCTGGAGGCGTACGGCGCCGCCTACACGCTGCAGGAGCTGCTCACCATCAAGTCGGACGACGTCCCGGGCCGCGTCAAGGTCTACGAGGCGATCGTCAAGGGCGAGAACATCCCGGACTCCGGCATCCCGGAGTCGTTCAAGGTCCTGCTCAAGGAGATGCAGTCGCTCTGCCTGAACGTCGAGGTGCTGTCCTCGGACGGCGTGTCCATCGACATGAAGGAGAACGACGACGAGGTCTACCGCGCCGCGGAGGAGCTCGGCATCGACCTGTCGCGGCGCCCGAACGCCAGCAGCATCGAGGAGATCTGAGGCCGAGCCCCCGCCCGGTACGCACCGCACCCCTCGGGTGCGACGTGGTCCGGGCGGGGCGCCGACACCCCTGTTGCAGATGTACCGGAGCGCCGAACGGCCCCGGAACGCGTAGGAAGTAGGAACCTTGCTCGACGTCAACGTCTTCGACGAGCTGCGCATCGGCCTGGCCACGGCCGACGACATCCGTGCCTGGTCGCACGGCGAGGTGAAGAAGCCCGAGACCATCAACTACCGGACCCTCAAGCCGGAGAAGGACGGTCTCTTCTGCGAGAAGATCTTCGGTCCCACCCGGGACTGGGAGTGCTACTGCGGCAAGTACAAGCGTGTCCGCTTCAAGGGCATCATCTGCGAGCGCTGCGGCGTCGAGGTGACGCGCTCGAAGGTCCGCCGTGAGCGCATGGGCCACATCGAGCTGGCCGCGCCGGTCACGCACATCTGGTTCTTCAAGGGCGTGCCCAGCCGGCTCGGCTACCTGCTCGACCTGGCGCCGAAGGACCTGGAGAAGGTCATCTACTTCGCGGCCTACATGATCACGTGGGTCGACGACGACGGCCGTGCCGAGGACCTCCCGAACCTCCAGAACGAGATCGACCTGGAGAAGAAGGAGATCGCGGACCGCCGCGACAACGACATCAACACCCGTGCCGCCAAGCTCGAGGCCGACCTGGCCGAGCTCGAGGCCGAGGGTGCCAAGGCCGACGCGCGCCGCAAGGTGCGTGACTCCGCCGAGCGCGAGATGGCGCAGCTCCGCAAGCGTGCGGACGCCGAGCTGGACCGCCTCGAGCAGGTCTGGGACCGCTTCAAGAACCTCAAGGTCGCGGACCTCGAGGGCGACGAGATGCTGTACCGCCAGCTGCAGGACCGGTACGGCAACTACTTCGAGGGCTCGATGGGCGCCGCGGCGATCCAGAAGCGCCTCGAGGCGTTCGACCTGGACGCCGAGGCCGCCTCGCTGCGCGAGACGATCCGCTCCGGCAAGGGCCAGCGCAAGACCCGCGCCCTCAAGCGCCTCAAGGTCGTCAACGCGTTCCTCACGACGAACAACTCGCCGACGGGCATGGTCCTCGACGCGGTCCCGGTCATCCCGCCGGACCTGCGCCCGATGGTCCAGCTCGACGGCGGCCGCTTCGCCACGTCGGACCTGAACGACCTGTACCGCCGCGTCATCAACCGGAACAACCGCCTCAAGCGGCTCCTGGACCTGGGCGCGCCGGAGATCATCGTCAACAACGAGAAGCGGATGCTCCAGGAGGCCGTGGACTCGCTGTTCGACAACGGCCGCCGCGGCCGCCCGGTGACGGGCCCCGGCAACCGTCCGCTCAAGTCGATCTCCGACATGCTCAAGGGCAAGCAGGGCCGGTTCCGCCAGAACCTGCTCGGCAAGCGCGTCGACTACTCGGGCCGTTCGGTCATCGTCGTCGGCCCGCAGCTCAAGCTGCACCAGTGCGGCCTGCCCAAGCAGATGGCGCTCGAGCTGTTCAAGCCGTTCGTGATGAAGCGCCTGGTCGACCTGAACCACGCGCAGAACATCAAGTCGGCCAAGCGCATGGTCGAGCGCGCGCGCCCGGTCGTGTGGGACGTGCTCGAGGAGGTCATCACCGAGCACCCGGTGCTGCTGAACCGCGCACCCACGCTGCACCGTCTGGGCATCCAGGCGTTCGAGCCGCAGCTCGTCGAGGGCAAGGCCATCCACCTGCACCCGCTCGTGTGCGCCGCGTTCAACGCGGACTTCGACGGCGACCAGATGGCGGTCCACCTGCCCCTGTCGGCGGAGGCGCAGGCCGAGGCCCGCATCCTCATGCTGTCGAGCAACAACATCCTCAAGCCGTCGGACGGCCGTCCGGTGACCATGCCCTCGCAGGACATGATCATCGGCCTGTACCACCTGACGAGCGACAAGGAGGACGCGCTCGGCGCGGGCCGCGCGTTCAGCTCGGTCTCCGAGGCGATCATGGCGTTCGACCAGGGCAGCCTGGACCTGAACGCCGTGGTGAAGATCCGCTTCGACGACCTGGTCCTCGGCGAGGGCCAGGAGCCCGAGGGCTTCGAGCCGGGTCAGACGCTGCTGTTCGAGACGACGCTCGGCCGCGCGCTCTTCAACGAGCTGCTCCCGGTCGACTACCCGTACGAGAACGGCGTCGTCGACAAGAAGCGCCTGTCGGTCATCGTCAACGACCTCGCCGAGCGGTACCCGAAGGTCGAGGTCGCCGCGTCGCTCGACGCCCTGAAGGAGGCCGGCTTCCGCTGGGCCACCCGCTCGGGCGTCACGATCGCCATCTCGGACGTCGCCACGCCGGCGGCCAAGAAGGAGATCCTCGAGGAGCACGAGGCGAAGGCCGCGCGCGTCCAGGGCCAGTACGAGAAGGGCCTCATCACGGACGACGAGCGTCGTCAGGAGCTCATCGAGATCTGGACGAACGCCACCGACAAGGTCGCCAAGGCGATGCAGGCCAACTTCCCGGCCCGCAACACCGTCTACCGCATGGTCGGCTCGGGCGCGCGAGGCAACTGGATGCAGGTCCGTCAGATCGCGGGCATGCGTGGCCTCGTCGCCAACCCGAAGGGCGAGATCATCCCGCGCCCGATCAAGGCGAACTACCGCGAGGGCCTGTCCGTCCTCGAGTACTTCATCGCGACGCACGGCGCCCGCAAGGGTCTGGCGGACACCGCTCTGCGGACCGCCGACTCGGGCTACCTCACGCGTCGTCTGGTGGACGTCTCGCAGGACGTCATCGTCCGCGAGGAGGACTGCGGCACCGAGCGCGGCCTGACCATGCCGATCGGCGTGGCGACCGCGGACGGCACGCTGCGCCGCCACGACAAGGTCGAGACGTCCGTGTACTCGCGGACGCTCGCGACCGACATCGAGGTGGAGGGCGAGGTCATCGGCCACGCCGGTGACGACGTCGGCGACGTCCTGCTCGACCGTCTCCTCGAGACGGGTGTCACCGAGCTCAAGATCCGCTCGGTGCTCACGTGCGAGTCGCGCGTCGGCACGTGCGCCAAGTGCTACGGCCGGTCGCTCGCGACCGGCAAGCTCGTCGACATCGGCGAGGCCGTCGGCATCATCGCGGCCCAGTCGATCGGTGAGCCCGGCACGCAGCTCACGATGCGTACCTTCCACACCGGTGGTGTGGCCTCCGCGGACGACATCACGCAGGGTCTGCCGCGTGTCCAGGAGCTCTTCGAGGCCCGCACCCCCAAGGGTGAGGCGCCGATCGCGGAGTTCTCGGGCCGCGTGGCGATCGAGGAGGGTGACCGCTCGCGGCGCATCGTCCTCACGCCGGACGACGGCTCCGAGGAGATCGCGTACCCGATCACCAAGCGCTCGCGCCTGCTCGTGCAGGACGGCGACCACGTCGCGGTCGGCACGCAGCTCGTCCAGGGCGCCGTGGACCCGAAGAAGGTCCTGCGCATCCTCGGCCCGCGTGCGACGCAGAAGCACCTGGTCGACGAGGTGCAGGAGGTCTACCGCTCGCAGGGCGTGGACATCCACGACAAGCACATCGAGGTCATCGTGCGGCAGATGCTCCGCCGCGTGACGGTGCTCGACTCCGGCGAGACGGGCCTGCTGCCCGGTGAGCTGGCCGAGCGCGGTCGCTTCGAGGACTTCAACCGTCGCGCCGTGTCCGAGGGTGGCCAGCCGGCCTCGGGCCGTCCGGAGCTGATGGGCATCACGAAGGCGTCGCTCGCGACGGACTCGTGGCTGTCCGCCGCCTCCTTCCAGGAGACGACGAAGGTCCTCACCGAGGCCGCGATGTCGAGCCGGTCCGACCCGCTGCTCGGCCTCAAGGAGAACGTCATCCTCGGCAAGCTCATCCCGGCGGGTACCGGTCTGTCCCGGTACCGCAACGTCGAGGTGGAGGCGACCGAGGAGGCGAAGGCCGAGCTGTACCCGGCCTTCGGCTACGACGAGATCGACTTCCCCGCCCTGGGCCTCGGCTCGGGCGAGGCGATCCCGCTCGAGGACATCGACTTCGGCGACTACCGCTGATCGAGCTCACGCTCGACCCCGAGGGGCTCGTCGGCTGCGGCCGGCGGGCCCCTCGGGCCGTCCGGGGCGGTTCGGGGCAGTCCGGGGGACGCGCCGGGCGCCGCACGGCGTGGCCGGGGTCTCTTTGACGCCCCCCGACACGCCAGGTAACGTAGGACACCGTGCCCGCGCCGTCGGGCCCTTGTGCGTGCACTCGACCCGAGGTCCTCAGGGACCGGGTCGACGTGGCACCGGGTGGTTCCCCTCCCGTTCGGACCGGCCTCGTGAGGCCGGACGCCGCGCGGGGGAGCGGGGCGACACGCCCGGGCGCGGGGGTCGGTGCGGGACGCAAGACCGACCGGGGTAGTCGTGCGACGGGCGACGATCCGGGGCAAGCCGGCCGTCCAGGGTGACGGGTGCCGGTCAGACCAGAGAACACCGAACAGTTCGGAGACGTAGTGCCTACGATCCAGCAGCTGGTCCGCAAGGGCCGGCAGGCGAAGACGAACAAGTCGAAGACGCCTGCCCTCAAGGGCTCCCCCCAGCGTCGCGGTGTCTGCACCCGCGTGTACACGACCACCCCGAAGAAGCCGAACTCCGCGCTGCGCAAGGTCGCGCGTGTCCGTCTCTCGTCGGGCATCGAGGTCACGGCCTACATCCCGGGCGTCGGCCACAACCTGCAGGAGCACTCGATCGTGCTCGTGCGCGGCGGCCGTGTGAAGGACCTGCCGGGTGTCCGCTACAAGATCGTCCGTGGCGCGCTCGACACGCAGGGCGTGAAGAACCGCAAGCAGGCGCGCAGCCGCTACGGCGCGAAGAAGGGCTGAGACAGATGCCTCGCAAGGGTCCCGCTCCGAAGCGGCCGCTGATCGTCGACCCCGTCTACGGGTCGCCGGTCGTCACGCAGCTCATCAACAAGGTCCTCCTCGACGGCAAGAAGACCGTCGCGGAGTCGATCGTCTACGGCGCCCTCGAGGGCGTCCGCGAGAAGACGCAGTCCGACCCGGTCGTCGTGCTCAAGCGCGCGCTGGACAACGTGCGTCCCTCCATCGAGGTCAAGTCCCGCCGCGTCGGTGGTGCGACCTACCAGGTGCCGATCGAGGTCCGCCCCGTGCGCGCGACCACGCTGGCGCTGCGCTGGCTCACCGACTTCTCGCGCGCCCGTCGCGAGAAGACGATGACCGAGCGCCTCATGAACGAGATCCTCGACGCCTCCAACGGCCTCGGTGCCGCGGTCAAGCGCCGTGAGGACATGCACAAGATGGCCGAGTCCAACCGGGCCTTCGCGCACTACCGCTGGTGACCTCGCGGCCCGACGCCGCGGGCCGCCCGACTCAGGGTGCACGCGGCGTCGGGGCCGGCACCGATCAACAGCCAACCGACAAGGGGCTATCACGTGGCACTGGACGTGCTGACCGACCTCACGAAGGTCCGCAACATCGGCATCATGGCGCACATCGATGCCGGCAAGACCACCACCACCGAGCGGATCCTGTTCTACACCGGGGTCAACTACAAGATCGGTGAGACGCACGACGGCGCGTCGACGATGGACTGGATGGAGCAGGAGCAGGAGCGCGGCATCACGATCACGTCGGCCGCGACGACCTGCTACTGGAAGAACAACCAGATCAACATCATCGACACGCCCGGCCACGTCGACTTCACGGTCGAGGTGGAGCGCTCGCTGCGCGTGCTCGACGGTGCCGTCGCCGTGTTCGACGGCAAGGAGGGCGTCGAGCCCCAGTCCGAGACGGTGTGGCGCCAGGCCGACAAGTACGACGTGCCGCGCATCTGCTTCGTCAACAAGATGGACAAGCTCGGCGCCGACTTCTACTTCACGGTCGACACGATCGTGAACCGGCTCAAGGCCAAGCCGCTGGTCATCCAGCTGCCGATCGGCTCCGAGAACGACTTCATCGGCGTCGTCGACCTGGTCGAGATGCGCGCCCTGGTGTGGCGCGGCGAGACCGCGCTGGGCGAGAAGTACGAGGTCGAGGACATCCCCGCCGACCTCCAGGAGCGCGCCGAGCAGTACCGCAGCGAGCTCGTCGAGGCCGTCGCCGAGACGTCCGAGGAGCTGCTCGAGAAGTACCTGGGCGGCGAGGAGCTCACGGTCGCCGAGATCAAGGCCGGCATCCGCCAGCTGACGGTCTCGTCGCAGGCGTACCCCGTGCTCTGCGGGTCCGCCTTCAAGAACAAGGGCGTGCAGCCCATGCTCGACGCGGTCATCGACTACCTCCCGACGCCGCTCGACGTCCCCGCCGTGCAGGGTCACGACGTGAAGGACGAGTCGGTCGTCGTCGAGCGTCACCCCGACGCGACGGAGCCGTTCTCCGCGCTGGCCTTCAAGGTCGCGGCGCACCCCTTCTTCGGCAAGCTCACCTACGTCCGGGTCTACTCGGGCAAGGTCGAGCAGGGCGCCCAGGTGCTCAACTCGACGAAGGGCAAGAAGGAGCGCATCGGCAAGCTGTTCCAGATGCACTCCAACAAGGAGAACCCGGTCGCCGAGGCGCAGGCCGGTCACATCTACGCCTTCATCGGCCTCAAGGACGTCACCACCGGTGACACCCTGTGCGACCCGGCCGCGCCGGTCGTGCTCGAGTCGATGACCTTCCCGGAGCCCGTCATCGACGTGGCGATCGAGCCGAAGACGAAGGGTGACCAGGAGAAGCTCTCCACGGCCATCCAGAAGCTCGCCGAGGAGGACCCGACGTTCCGCGTCCGCCTGGACGAGGAGACCGGCCAGACCGTCATCGGCGGCATGGGCGAGCTCCACCTCGACATCCTCGTCGACCGCATGCGTCGCGAGTTCAAGGTCGAGGCGAACGTCGGCAAGCCGCAGGTCGCGTACCGCGAGACCATCCGCCGTGCGGTCGAGAAGATCGACTACACGCACAAGAAGCAGACGGGTGGCTCCGGCCAGTACGCGAAGGTCCAGATGACCTTCGAGCCGCTGGACCCGGCCGAGGGCGAGCTGTACGAGTTCGAGAACAAGGTCACCGGTGGCCGCATCCCGCGCGAGTACATCCCGTCCGTCGACGCGGGCATCCAGAGCGCGATGCAGCTGGGCGTCCTCGCGGGCTTCCCGCTCGTGGGCGTGAAGGCGATCCTGCTCGACGGTGCGGCGCACGACGTCGACTCCTCGGAGATGGCGTTCAAGATCGCCGGCTCGATGATCCTCAAGGAGGCCGTCCGCAAGGCCGACCCCGCCCTCCTCGAGCCGATCATGGCCGTCGAGGTCCGGACGCCCGAGGACTACATGGGCGACGTCATCGGCGACCTCAACTCGCGCCGCGGCATGATCCAGTCCATGGAGGACGCGACCGGCGTCAAGGTCGTCCGCGCCCAGGTGCCGCTCTCCGAGATGTTCGGCTACGTCGGCGACCTGCGGTCCAAGACGCAGGGCCGTGCCGTGTACTCGATGCAGTTCGACAGCTACGCCGAGGTTCCTCGGAACGTTGCCGACGAGATCATCAAGAAGACCCGGGGCGAGTAGTCCCACAGGTCGAACCCCGCAGTACCAGCAACACATCCGACCCGTAGGACCGCACGCCGAGCAGGTACCGTCAGGTGGCTGCCGTCGGGCAATCTCTACCAAGTCCTGAGGAGGACACCCAGTGGGCAAGGCGAAGTTCGAGCGGACCAAGCCGCACGTCAACATCGGGACCATCGGTCACGTCGACCACGGCAAGACGACGCTGACCGCTGCGATCTCGAAGGTGCTGCACGACAAGTACCCCGACCTGAACCCCTTCACGCCGTTCGACGAGATCGACAAGGCGCCGGAGGAGAAGCAGCGCGGTATCACCATCAACATCGCGCACGTCGAGTACCAGACGGAGAAGCGCCACTACGCGCACGTCGACGCGCCGGGTCACGCCGACTACATCAAGAACATGATCACGGGTGCGGCGCAGATGGACGGCGCCATCCTCGTGGTGGCGGCGACCGACGGCCCGATGGCCCAGACGCGTGAGCACGTCCTGCTCGCCCGTCAGGTCGGCGTGCCCTACCTGCTCGTCGCGCTCAACAAGTCCGACATGGTCGACGACGAGGAGATCCTCGAGCTCGTCGAGATGGAGGTCCGCGAGCTGCTGTCGTCGCAGGGCTTCGACGGCGACGACGCCCCCGTCGTGCGCGTCTCGGGCCTCAAGGCGCTCGAGGGCGACCCGACCTGGGTGAAGTCGGTCGAGGACCTCCTCGACGCCGTCGACGAGAACGTCCCGGACCCGGTCCGCGACATCGACAAGCCGTTCCTCATGCCGATCGAGGACGTCTTCACGATCACCGGTCGTGGCACCGTCGTCACGGGCCGCGTCGAGCGCGGTCAGCTCAAGGTGAACGAGGAGGTGGAGATCGTCGGCATCAAGGAGAAGGCGATCAAGACCACCGTCACCGGTGTCGAGATGTTCCGCAAGCTGCTCGACTACGCCGAGGCCGGCGAGAACGTCGGTCTGCTCCTCCGCGGCACGAAGCGCGAGGAGGTCGAGCGCGGCCAGGTCGTCGTGAAGCCGGGTTCGATCACGCCGCACACCGAGTTCGAGGGCCAGGTCTACATCCTGGCCAAGGACGAGGGCGGCCGTCACAACCCGTTCTACGGCAACTACCGTCCGCAGTTCTACTTCCGCACGACGGACGTCACCGGCGTCATCACGCTGCCCGAGGGCACCGAGATGGTCATGCCCGGTGACAACACCGAGATCCACGTGAACCTCATCCAGCCCATCGCCATGGAGGAGGGCCTCGGCTTCGCCATCCGCGAGGGTGGCCGCACCGTCGGCTCGGGCCGGGTCACGAAGATCCTCAAGTGATCACCGCCCCTCGGGGCTGATCGCGACGCAGGGCCCGGGAGCCTCGGCTCCCGGGCCCTGCTGCGTCCCCGGAGCCGTCCACGCCCACGGCGCGGCCCTGTCGGTCGGCGGACGACCTCCGTAGGCTCGGTCCCACGTGCACACGCGGCCCGGGTCCGGGCCGCGCGCCGGCCGACGGGGGCCACCCACCGGCCGGTGTCAGGGGGCTGGTGCTCGAGGGGGCGACGTGGTTGTCGTGGGGTACGTACGTGTCGAGACGTCGGAGCAGGAGGCGGCGCGGGAGCTGGCCGAGCTGCGGCGTGCCGGGGCCGAGTTGGTGTTCGTCGACCACGGTGGCGCCGGCCCGGGGCCGTCGCAGTGGGACGTGTGCCTCGAGCGCCTGCGCGCCGGGGACACGTTCCTGGTGTGGCGGCTCGACCGGGCCGTCAGCTCGGTCGCCGGGGCGCTGCGCGTGGTGACGGACCTGCACGACCGGAAGGTGCACCTGCGGTCGCTGTGCGAGCCGGAGATCGACACCGCGGCGTCGCACGGGCCGTCGTTGGTCGCCTTCGCCGCGTCGCTGTCCGCGCTGCACGTGGCTCGGGTGCGGGCCCGGTCCCGCGCCGGGCAGGACGCCGCGCGGCGGGAGGGGAGGCCGCCGGGCAGGCCGACGGTGATGTCGCCGGAGCGGCTCGTCGCGGCGCGGGCGCTGCGGGCGGCGGGGCAGAGCCACACCGCCATCGCCCGCGCGCTGGGCGTGAGCCCGTCGACGGTCGGGCGTGCGCTGGCCCGGGAGGACGACGACGTCGTGCGGTGTCCCGTCATGCGAGACGAGGCGGGCGCGCCCGCAGGCGCCGAGGTGTGACGTGGCTCACACTTGGCTCGGTCGCCGCGAGGGCGACGGGTTCCGCCGATCGCCCGTCCGCGCCACCCGGCGCGGCACGGTTGTGACGCGCCGGTGGCGCGCCCGTCGACGCCGGGCCGCCGGCGGCGGGGCGCCGCCGTGCAGAACCGTCGGTCACAACGGCCGCCCCGGAACCCCGGCGTCCACGTTGTGGGGCGTGCGCACCCTGCGCGGGGCCGCCCGGCACGTCCGGTTCGCCCCTTCCGTACGCCCTGCGGTGCCTGGTCGGCTGTCGCCAGGCCGGTGACCACCGGCCGTCGGGCCAGCCCAGGAGGAACGCATGTCCGTCCGCCGCAAGATCGCCGCAGGAGTCCTCGTCGCCAGCCTCGGTTCCGGCATCGGCATCACCGCAGCCCTGCCGGCGACGGCCGCGCCGGCGCCCGCCGTGGTCGCCGTCTCGTCGGTCAGCACCTCCGGCACGACCGCGCCGGTGCCGCTGCCGGCCCGGTCCGTCGTCGGCCTGACGCCGGGCTCGGGCATCGCCGCCCCCGGTGGCACCGCCGCGACGCCGAACGTCCCGATCTGGATCCGGGTCGCCGTCCAGGCGGCGCTCCAGGTCATCAAGTCGCGGTCCATCGCGACGTACCGCCAGATCATCGCCTACGTGGAGCGCGGTCGGACCGCGTTCGTGTCGTGGTGGAACACGGGCGTCCCGGCGTGGGTCAAGGGCCTGCTCGGCGGCATCAGCGGCAACGCGATCTACGACGCCATCAAGTGGATCCTCGGCCTCTGAGCCGCGTCCTCGCTCGACGTGACGGCCGTCGTCGGTCCCTCGGGGCCGGCGGCGGCCGTCGCCGTGCCGGGCGGTCCGTGCCGGCCGGCGGGGCCCGGGTGCCCCGTCGCTCAGGCGTCAGGCGTCGGCGTGCCGCGCCGCACGGGTCGTGACGCACGCGCGAGGTGCAGGACGAAGGCGATCAGGAGCCCGAGCAGCAGGATGCCGAGCGCGGGCAGCAGCACGACCCGGTCCATCCCGTCGGTCCGCTCCCAGGTGCCGGTGGCGTAGAGCGCGAGGGCGACCGCGACCCACAGCAGGGCGGCACACGCGGCGAGGCCCGCGGGGAGGCCGCGACGCCGGCGCGGGGCGCCCGCGGGGAAGCGTGCCGCGTACTGCTCGGCGGTGCCGAAGTACGCGACGGGGTCGCCGCCGGTCGCCACGTACTCGTCGACCTCCGCGACGATGTCCGCGACCTCCGCCTCGGGCACGTCGCGCAGGCGGAGGTGGAAAGCGAGGTCCTGGGCGTAGCTCATGGTCGTCACTCCGGGAGTCCTAGGCGCGTGACCTGCTGGAGCAGGTCCGACGCGGTGCGGCGGTCGTGGGCGAGGCGCTCGGCGCCCAGGTCGGTGAGGTGGAAGACCTTGCGGGCGGGACCGGGGCCGCTCACGTCCCAGGTGGACGAGACGAGCCCGTCCTTCTCGAGGGACCGCAGGAGCGGGTAGATCGTGCCGCCGTTGGCGCCGCCGACACCCACCGTGCGCAGGTCCGCGATGAGCGCGTACCCGTGACGCGGTGCGCGCGACAGGAGCGCGAGCGCGAGCACGGGGGTCAGCGCGCGACGCAGGCCCTCGGTGGTGTCGGTGGCCGTCATGGCTCCATCGTGGCCCGCACTATGTCGATCGTCAACCTAGTGCGGGTGTCGGAGCTCCGCGCCGGCCGGACGGGTCGCCACCGCGGGGGAGAGGCGTCGGTCACGGTGGTTGGCCTTCTGGGCCGGTGTCTGGCAGACTGTCGGGGTTGCCCGCTAGGGGTGTGCGTTCGCGCGCGCCCCCGGCCAGGGCGACCAGACGTGGCGGACGCGTGGACCCCGGGGCAGCTCGGCGGTGGGCGTTCGCAACCACGACCCCCGTCCCGGGAACGGTACGCAGCGCTCAGGTGCGTCGCGAGAAGCGACACGCCCGAGTGCGGGGGTCGGACGGACCGGTATCGAGAGAGAGAAGTAGACGACGCCATGGCGGGACAGAAGATCCGCATCCGGCTCAAGTCCTACGACCACGAGGTCATCGACAGCTCGGCGCGCAAGATCGTCGACACGGTGACTCGCGCTGGTGCGTCGGTCGTGGGCCCGGTGCCGCTCCCGACGGAGAAGAACGTCTTCGTCGTGATCCGGTCGCCCCACAAGTACAAGGACAGCCGCGAGCACTTCGAGATGCGCACGCACAAGCGGCTCATCGACATCATCGATCCCACGCCGAAGGCCGTCGACTCGCTCATGCGTCTCGACCTGCCGGCGGACGTGAACATCGAGATCAAGCTCTGACGCTGGGAAGGGACTGATCTTTCATGGCTACCCAGCAGAACGCGCGCCCCGTCACGGCGGTGCTCGGCACGAAGCTCGGCATGACCCAGGTGTGGGACGACGCAGGTCGCCTCGTGCCGGTCACGGTCGTCGCCGTCGGGCCGAACGTCGTGACGCAGGTCCGCTCCGCTGAGACCGACGGCTACGCCGCGGTGCAGCTGGCCTCCGGCCAGATCGACCCGCGCAAGGTCACCAAGCCGCTCAAGGGCCACTTCGAGAAGGCGGGGGTCACCCCTCGTCGGCACGTGGTCGAGGTGCGGACGTCGAACGCGGCCGAGTTCACGCTCGGCCAGGAGATCACCGCCGGCGTGTTCGAGGCCGGCCAGGTCGTCGACGTCGTCGGCACCACCAAGGGCAAGGGCACGGCCGGTGTGATGAAGCGTCACGGCTTCTCCGGCGTCGGCGCCTCCCACGGTGCGCACCGCAACCACCGCAAGCCCGGCTCGATCGGCGGCGCCTCGACGCCGTCGCGCGTCTTCAAGGGCCTGCGGATGGCCGGTCGGATGGGCGTCGCCCGTCAGACCACCCAGAACCTGACCGTGCACGCGGTCGACGCGGAGAAGGGTCTGCTGCTCGTCAAGGGCGCGGTTCCCGGCCCCAAGGGCGGCGTCGTCCTCGTGCGTTCCGCTGCGAAGGGTGCGTGACCTCCATGAGCGACACGCTGACCGTCGACGTCCTGGACGAGAAGGGCCAGAAGGCCGGCACGGCCGACCTGCCCGGTGACGTCTTCGACGCGACCACGAACGTCCCGCTGATCCACCAGGTGGTCGTCGCGCAGCTCGCTGCGGCGCGCCAGGGGACCCACGACACGAAGAACCGTGGCGAGGTCCGTGGTGGCGGCAAGAAGCCGTACAAGCAGAAGGGCACCGGCCGCGCCCGTCAGGGCTCGACCCGCGCCCCGCAGTTCGCGGGTGGTGGCGTCGTCCACGGCCCGACGCCGCGTGACTACTCGCAGCGGACGCCGAAGAAGATGAAGGCCGCGGCGCTCCGCGGTGCTCTCTCGGACCGTGCGCGCGCCGGCCGCGTCCACGTCGTGACGGGCTTCGCGCCCGGCCAGGTGCCGTCGACCAAGGCCGCTCTCGCGGTGCTCGACAACCTGTCCGGCCGCAAGAACGTCCTCGTGGTCGTCGAGCGCCAGGACGAGATCACCTGGAAGTCGCTGCGCAACGTCGAGCGCGTGCACCTGCTCGTCGCCGACCAGCTCAACACGTACGACGTCCTCATCTCGGACGACGTGGTCTTCACGCAGGGCGCGCTCGACGCGTTCCTGGCCGGCCCCGCCAAGGGTGCCAAGGCCGTGGCCACCGAGTCCGAGGCGGCTCAGGAGGAGACGAAGTGACCGCCGTCGGCAAGGACCCGCGCGACATCCTGATCGCGCCGGTCGTCTCCGAGAAGAGCTACGGCCTGCTCGACGAGGGCAAGTACACCTTCCTCGTCGACCCGCGTGCCAACAAGACCGAGATCAAGATCGCCGTCGAGCAGGTCTTCGGCGTCAAGGTCGACTCGGTCAACACCGCGAACCGCCAGGGCAAGTCGCGCCGGACCCGGTTCGGCATCGGCCGCCGCAAGGCCACGAAGCGTGCGATCGTCACCCTCCGCGAGGGCTCGATCGACATCTTCGGCGGACCGGTCGGCTGAGGCCCGGAAGGATCTGAGGACTCATGGGAATCCGTAAGTACAAGCCGACGACGCCGGGCCGCCGTGGCTCGTCGGTCGCCGACTTCGTCGAGATCACGCGCTCCACGCCGGAGAAGTCGCTGGTCCGCCCGCTGCACAAGACCGGTGGCCGCAACGCCACGGGTCGCGTGACGACCCGCCACCAGGGTGGCGGCCACAAGCGTGCGTACCGCGTCATCGACTTCCGCCGTCACGACAAGGACGGCGTGCCGGCCAAGGTCGCGCACATCGAGTACGACCCGAACCGCACGGCGCGCATCGCGCTGCTGCACTACGCGGACGGCGAGAAGCGCTACATCATCGCGCCGAACAAGCTGTCGCAGGGCGACGTCGTCGAGGCCGGTCCCGGCGCCGACATCAAGCCCGGCAACAACCTGCCGCTGCGCAACATCCCCACGGGTACGGTCATCCACGCCATCGAGCTCCGCCCCGGTGGCGGCGCGAAGATCGCGCGCTCGGCCGGCGCCTCGGTGCAGCTCGTCGCGAAGGACGGCCCGTACGCGCAGCTGCGCATGCCGTCCGGCGAGATCCGCAACGTCGACCTGCGCTGCCGCGCGACGGTCGGCGAGGTCGGCAACGCCGAGCAGTCGAACATCAACTGGGGCAAGGCCGGCCGCATGCGATGGAAGGGCAAGCGCCCCACCGTCCGCGGTGTCGCCATGAACCCGATCGACCACCCGCACGGTGGTGGTGAGGGCAAGACCTCCGGTGGCCGCCACCCGGTGAGCCCGTGGGGTCAGCCCGAGGGTCGTACCCGTCGTCCGAACAAGCCGAGCGACAAGCTCATCGTGCGCCGTCGGCGCACCGGCAAGAAGCGCTGATAGGAGCCCGAGATGCCTCGCAGCCTCAAGAAGGGCCCGTTCGTCGACGACCACCTGCAGAAGAAGGTCGACGCGCAGAACGAGGCCGGCACGAAGAACGTCATCAAGACGTGGTCGCGTCGCTCGATGATCACGCCCGACTTCCTCGGCCACACCTTCGCGGTCCACGACGGCCGCAAGCACACGCCCGTGTTCGTGACGGAGTCGATGGTCGGGCACAAGCTCGGCGAGTTCGCCCCCACGCGGACGTTCCGCGGCCACGAGAAGGACGACCGGAAGGGCCGTCGCCGCTGACCCCCGGTCAGCTGGTGACGCCCTGACGGCAGAGAACAGAGAGCAGGACAGCGATGGAAGCCAAGGCGAAGGCGCGGTTCGTCCGCGTCACGCCCCAGAAGGCCCGCCGCGTCGTGGACCTCATCCGTGGCAAGCAGGCGGCCGAGGCCGTGGCGGTGCTGAAGTTCGCGCCGCAGGCCGCGGCGGAGCCCGTCCTCAAGACGGTGCAGTCCGCGGTCGCGAACGCGGTCGAGGGGGCCAAGCGCAACAGCGAGCGGCTCGACGAGACGAACCTCTACATCTCCGAGGTCTTCGTCGACGAGGGTCCGACGCTCAAGCGGTTCCGGCCTCGCGCGCAGGGTCGCGCGGGTCGCATCCTCAAGCGCACGAGCCACATCACGGTCGTGGTGGCCGAGCGCGAGACGACGAGCACGAAGGGACGGGCCCGCTAGTGGGACAGAAGGTCAACCCGCTCGGGTACCGCCTGGGCATCACGACGGATCACCGCTCGCGCTGGTTCGCCGACTCGACGAAGCCGGGTCAGCGCTACCGCGACTACGTCCGCGAGGACGTCCAGATCCGCAAGCTCATGTCGACGGGCCTCGAGCGCGCCGGCATCGCCAAGGTGGAGATCGAGCGCACGCGTGACCGCGTCCGCGTCGACATCCACACCGCCCGCCCGGGCATCGTCATCGGGCGTCGTGGGGCCGAGGCCGACCGCATCCGCGGCGAGCTCGAGAAGCTCACGGGCAAGCAGGTCCAGCTGAACATCCTCGAGGTCAAGAACGCCGAGATCGAGGCCCAGCTGGTCGCCCAGGGCATCGCCGAGCAGCTCGCGAGCCGCGTGTCGTTCCGCCGCGCCATGCGCAAGGGCATCCAGTCCGCGCAGCGCGCCGGCGCCAAGGGCATCCGTGTCCAGGTCTCCGGCCGCCTCGGTGGCGCGGAGATGAGCCGCACGGAGTTCTACCGCGAGGGTCGTGTGCCGCTGCACACGCTGCGGGCGAACATCGACTACGGCTTCTTCGAGGCCCGCACGACCTTCGGCCGCATCGGCGTGAAGGTGTGGGTCTACAAGGGTGACGTCACCGAGCGCGAGTGGGCGCAGCAGCAGGCCACGCAGGCCCCGCGCCCGTCGCGCGGTCCGCGCGGCGACCGCGGCGACCGTGGTGACCGTGGCCCGCGTGGCGGCGGTCGTCGCCCCGAGCGTCAGGACGCCCCCGCCCCGGCCGCCGAGCAGTCGGCGCCCGCGGCGGACAGCGCGCCCACCGAGTCCGGAACGGAGGCCTGAGCCGTGCTGATCCCGCGCCGGCTGAAGCACCGCAAGCAGCACCACCCGACGCGCCGCGGCGCGTCGACGGGTGGCACGACGATCTCGTTCGGCGAGTACGGCATCCAGGCTCTCGAGCCCGCCTACGTCACGAACCGGCAGATCGAGGCTGCGCGTATCGCCATGACCCGCCACATCAAGCGTGGTGGGAAGGTCTGGATCAACATCTACCCGGACCGTCCCCTCACGAAGAAGCCCGCCGAGACCCGCATGGGTTCCGGCAAGGGCTCGCCCGAGTGGTGGATCTCCAACGTCAAGCCCGGTCGAGTGATGTTCGAGCTCGCCGGCGTCCCGGAGCCGCTGGCCCGTGAGGCCATGCGCCGTGCGATGCACAAGCTCCCGATGAAGACACGTTTCATCGTGCGCGAGGGGGGTAACTGATGGCCATCGGAACCAAGGACCTGGCTCCCAGCGAGCTGGACACCTTCGACGACGAGAAGCTGGTCGCCGAGCTGAAGAAGGCCAAGGAGGAGCTCTTCAACCTCCGCTTCCAGTCGGCGACGGGCCAGCTCGAGAGCCACGGGCGCCTCAAGGCGGTCCGCCGCGACATCGCGCGCATCTACACGATCCTGCGCGAGCGCGAGCTCGGCATCCGTACCGCCCCGAGCGCGGAGTGAGGCCCTGATGACGAAGCACGAGCACACCACCGCCACGACCGACCACCGGGCATACCGCAAGACGCGCCGTGGTTACGTCGTGAGCGACAAGATGGACAAGACCGTCGTGGTCGAGGTCGAGGACCGCGTCAAGCACCCGCTGTACGGCAAGGTCATCCGCCGCACCAGCAAGGTCAAGGCCCACGACGAGCAGAACAGCGCCGGCATCGGCGACCTGGTCGAGATCATGGAGACGCGGCCGCTGTCCGCCACCAAGCGGTGGCGCGTGGTCGAGGTCCTCGAGAAGGCCAAGTAAGACCCGTTCCCGGACCTCCCGGTCCGGCACGCACGACAGTTGCCCGCGACGCGGGCGCGCCCCGCTCGGGGCCGCCCGCGTCGTGTGCACCACGGCAACCATCCGTTCGGCCAGGCTCGGCGGCCGTCCTCCGGGGCGGTGCGGTACGAGAACCCGCCAGACGACAGGAGAGAGCTAGATGATCCAGCAGGAGTCGCGACTGCGTGTCGCCGACAACACGGGTGCCAAGGAGATCCTCTGCATCCGTGTGCTCGGCGGCTCCGGCCGTCGCTACGCCGGTATCGGTGACGTCATCGTCGCCACCGTCAAGGACGCGATCCCCGGCGGCAACGTCAAGAAGGGCGACGTCGTCAAGGCGGTCGTCGTGCGCACCCGCAAGGAGCGCCGGCGTCCCGACGGCTCGTACATCAAGTTCGACGAGAACGCCGCGGTGATCCTCAAGAACGACGGCGAGCCGCGCGGCACCCGCATCTTCGGCCCGGTGGGCCGCGAGCTGCGCGACAAGAAGTTCATGAAGATCATCTCGCTGGCGCCGGAGGTGCTCTGACCATGGCGAAGATCAAGAAGGGCGACCTCGTCGTCGTCATCTCGGGCCGCGACCGCGGCCAGCAGGGGCGTGTCCTCGAGGTCCTCCCGGAGACGCAGCGCGTCGTCGTCGAGGGTGTCCAGCGCGTGCAGAAGCACACGAAGGCCGGCCAGTCGTCCCGCGGCACCCGCACGGGCGGCATCGAGACGATCGAGGCCCCCATCCACATCAGCAACGTGATGCTGGTGGACCCGGAGACCAAGAAGGGCACCCGGGTCGGCTACCGCACCGAGCAGGTCGAGCGCGACGGACGCACGCGCACCGTGCGTGTCCGCGTCGCCAAGCGCTCCGGTAAGGACATCTGATGACCGAGACCACCATCGAGGCCCCGGCCCAGCCGCGCCTCAAGACGCGCTACAACGACGAGATCAAGCCGGCGCTGTTCGAGCAGTTCTCGCACGAGAACATCAACCAGGTCGCGCGGCTCGTCAAGGTCGTCGTGAACATGGGTGTCGGCGACGCCGCCAAGGACTCGAAGCTGATCGAGGGCGCGATCCGCGACCTCACGCAGATCACGGGTCAGAAGCCGCAGGTCACCAAGGCCCGCAAGTCCATCGCGCAGTTCAAGCTGCGCGAGGGCATGCCGATCGGCGCCCACGTGACGCTGCGCGGCGACCGCGCCTGGGAGTTCCTCGACCGCCTGCTGTCGATCGCGCTGCCGCGCATCCGTGACTTCCGCGGTCTGTCCCCGGCCCAGTTCGACGGGCACGGCAACTACACGTTCGGCCTCGTGGAGCAGTCCGTGTTCCACGAGATCGACCAGGACAAGATCGACCGGGTCCGCGGCATGGACATCACCATCGTCACGACCGCCACCACGGACGACGAGGGGCGCGCGTTCCTCAAGCTCCTCGGCTTCCCGTTCAAGGAGAACTGACATGGCGAAGACCGCCCTCATCCACAAGGCGGCCGCGAAGCCGAAGTTCGCGGTCCGTGCCTACACGCGCTGCCAGCGGTGCGGTCGTCCGCACTCGGTGTACCGCAAGTTCGGCCTGTGCCGGATCTGCGTGCGGGAGATGGCCCACCGCGGCGAGCTCCCCGGCGTGACCAAGAGCAGCTGGTAAGTACCACCGGACGTCGGTAGGTCCGCGCCCCCGCCAGCGGGGGCGCGGATACCCCGGCGAGAAAGGGCTGACGCCCGATGACCATGACCGACCCGATCGCAGACTTCCTGACGCGTCTGCGCAACGCGAACTCGGCGCACCACGACACGGTGACGATCCCGTTCTCGAAGCTGAAGAGCCACATCGCCGAGATCCTGCAGGCCGAGGGCTACATCTCCGGCTGGACCGTCGAGGACGCCCCCGTGGGCAAGAACCTCACGATCACGCTGAAGTACGGCCCGAACCGCGAGCGTGCGCTCGCCGGCGTGAAGCGCGTGTCCAAGCCGGGCCTGCGCGTGTACGCCAAGTCGACCAACCTGCCGAAGGTGCTGGGCGGCCTCGGCGTGGCGATCCTGTCCACGTCGTCCGGCCTGCTGACCGACAAGCAGGCCCAGAAGAAGGGTGTGGGCGGGGAAGTCCTCGCCTACGTCTGGTAAGCCCGAGACGAGAGGAGAACAGCCATGTCCCGAATCGGCAGGATCCCCGTCCCGGTGCCGTCCGGTGTCGACGTGACGATCGACGGCCAGCTCGTGACGGTGACGGGTCCCAAGGGGACTCTCACGCACACCATCCCGGCCCCCCTCGCGGTGGACCGTGACGACGCCGGCGCCCTCGTGGTGACGCGTCCCGACGACGAGCGCCTCTCGCGCTCGCTGCACGGCCTCACCCGCACGCTGCTGGCCAACCTGGTCACGGGCGTGACGGAGGGCTACACCAAGAAGCTCGAGATCGTCGGCACCGGTTACCGCGTGACCGCGAAGGGCGACACCCTCGAGTTCGCCCTCGGCTTCAGCCACCCGGTCACGGTCGAGCCCCCCGCGGGCATCGCCTTCGCCGTCGAGACCCCGACGAAGTTCTCGGTCCAGGGCATCGACAAGCAGCAGGTGGGCGAGGTCGCCGCGAACATCCGCAAGATCCGCAAGCCCGAGCCGTACAAGGGCAAGGGCGTGCGGTACGCGGGCGAGAACGTGCGCCGCAAGGTCGGAAAGGCTGGGAAGTAAGCCATGGCGATCAGCATCAAGGGCAAGGGCAAGTCGATCGCCCGTCGCCGCCGCCACCTGCGTCTGCGCAAGAAGGTCGTCGGCACCGCCGCTCGTCCGCGCCTCGTCGTGACCCGCTCCGCGCGGCACATCACGGCCCAGGTCGTCGACGACGGCATCGGTCAGACCGTGGCCTCGGCCTCGACGCTCGAGGCGGACCTGCGGGGCGCCGAGGGCGACAAGACGGCGAAGGCGCGCAAGGTCGGCGAGCTCGTCGCCGCGCGTGCGAAGGCGGCCGGCGTCGAGTCGGTCGTGTTCGACCGCGGCGGCAACAAGTACCACGGCCGTGTGGCCGCGGTCGCCGACGGCGCCCGTGAGGGCGGTCTGGCCCTGTGACGACGAACTCCGCATCGAAGAAGAGGACTTTCTGATGGCTGCTCCTCAGCGCAGCAACACCGGTGCCGGCGGCACCGGCGGCGACCGCCGAGACGGCGGCCGTCGTGACGGCGGGCGGCGCGGTGACGCCGCCGAGAAGAGCGCGTTCGTCGAGCGCGTCGTGACGATCAACCGTGTCGCGAAGGTCGTCAAGGGCGGCCGTCGCTTCAGCTTCACCGCGCTCGTCGTGGTGGGCGACGGTGACGGCACGGTCGGCGTCGGCTACGGCAAGGCCAAGGAGGTGCCCGCGGCGATCGCCAAGGGTGTCGAGGAGGCGAAGAAGAACTTCTTCCGCGTCCCCCGCATCCAGGGCACCATCCCGCACCCCGTCCAGGGCGAGAAGGCCGCGGGCGTCGTGTTCCTGCGCCCCGCGTCCCCGGGTACCGGTGTGATCGCCGGCGGTCCGGTGCGTGCGGTGCTCGAGTGCGCCGGCATCCACGACGTGCTCAGCAAGTCGCTCGGGTCGTCCAACGCGATCAACATCGTGCACGCCACGGTCGAGGCCCTGCGCTCCCTCGAGGAGCCCGAGGCCGTGGCCGCCCGTCGTGGGCTGGCCCTCGACCACGTCGCCCCGGCCTCCCTCCTGCGTGCGCAGGCGGAGGGTCGCGCGGCGGCAGCTGCGAAGGTGGGTGCGTGATGGCCCGTCTCAAGGTGACCCAGACCCGGTCCGCCATCGGCGGCAAGCAGAACCAGCGCGACACGCTGCGCACCCTGGGCCTGAAGCGGATCGGCGACGTCGTCGTCAAGGAGGACCGCCCCGAGATCCGCGGCATGGTCAAGACGGTGACGCACCTCGTCGCGGTCGAGGAGGTCGAGTGACCATGGCCGACGACAAGAAGAAGGCCGACGACACGGCCGTGGAGTCGACGGAGGAGGCCCCCAAGGCCGCCGCCAAGAAGACCCCGGCGAAGAAGGCTCCGGCGAAGGCCGCGACGACCGAGGCCGCTGCGGCCGAGGAGAAGCCGAAGGCGACCCGCAAGCCGGCCGCCACGAAGGCCGCCGCGGAGGAGCCGAAGGCCACGACGGGTGGCGCGACCACCGAGGGTGCCGGCGGCACGCTCAAGGTCCACCACCTGCGTCCGGCCCCCGGCGCCAAGACCGCCAAGACCCGCGTGGGTCGTGGTGAGGCGTCGAAGGGCAAGACCGCGGGTCGCGGCACCAAGGGCACCAAGGCCCGCTACCAGGTGCCGTCGGCCTTCGAGGGCGGGCAGATGCCGATGCACATGCGGCTGCCCAAGCTCCGTGGCTTCAAGAACCCGTTCCGCGTCGAGTACCAGGTCGTGAACCTGGACAAGATCGCGGCGCTGTACCCGCAGGGTGGCGACGTCACCGTCGCCGACCTGGTCGCCAAGGGCGCGGTCCGCAAGGGCCAGCCCGTCAAGGTGCTCGGCACCGGCGAGCTGACGGTCAAGGTCTCCCTCGCGGTGGACGCGTACTCCGCGTCCGCCAAGGAGAAGATCGAGGCCGCCGGCGGCAGCGTGGCGCAGGGCTGACGCCCTCGTAGCAGTAGGACCCCTGAAGCGGGCGGTCCCGGGAGTGATCCCGGGACCGCCCGCTTCGGCGTACCGGGTTTGAGCCGATGCATGGGTATGCGGCACACTGCATCGAAGCGTTTGTGCGGTGTGGCGCGCGTCGGTGTAGCGTGCCGCCACGTTGTGATGCGGGTCATGATCGGCGGAGGAATGGCCGGCCTGGTGAGCGATGACGCTCCTGGACGAACGTTCATGTCGCCGAGTAAGAACCAGTCACGACCTAGCCCGTCCGCGCCACCGTCGTGTGACCGCGCTCCCATCGCCTAGGACTTTCCACCCGGCGAATCGCCCTCAGTGTCGTGATCGTCGCCCGTCGTCCTGATCGTCTTTGTTGGACACGCGTCCTGCTCCTGGCTGACTAGAGGAACCAGAGACGGGGCGACCTCGACGAGATCGCTCGAACCGCCTCCGGTCGTCGAACAGACCAGGGGGCAGGGCCATGCGGCAGGACACGACGAGCAGGCGGCGCGCGATGCGCCGCAGCTCCGTGCTCGTGGCGCTCGGCATGGCCCTGGGCGCGGTCGTCGCGCCGGTCGCGCAGGTGGCGACGGCGACGCCGGCGGCGGCGGCCACGACCCCGATGAGTTCCGTCGAGGCCAGTCTCACCGGTCACCGAGGCACCAACGGCAGCAACGTGGACGACGGGACGACAGCGGCGAACTGCGTGCGGTTCGCCGGGCCGACCACCACGGGCGGCACCGGGTGGAGCACGGGCGAGGTAGCTGCTGCTCACGGCGCGCAGCGCATCGACACGCAGAGGCGCAGCCGCAACAGCTGGTTCAGCGCGTGGGGCCCGTGGGGCGCGATCCAGCAGGGGAACACGTTCCGGTGCCCGTCCACGATCGGCCGGGGCTTCATCGGCGACGGCTCGCAGAGTGACCTCTTCGGCAACGAGGAGACGCGAGAGGTCAGCCAGGGTCAGAGCGTCCTCGGTCTCACGCCGTCCCCGGCAGGCACCGTCACCACGGGCGGTCCCTTCCTCCTGGCGACGCTCCGTCACTACAACAACCCCATCACGTCGGGTGCCAACTACTTCGAGGGCACGAGCGGCTTCCGGTTCAACCTGGGCGCCACTCCTGTCCTGATCAGCTCGAGCTACCGTCTGCACGAGACGCCCAACGCGAGCAACCCCTCGACGGACCGGGCGAGCGATGACATCGTCCTGTTCAACGGGCTCGTCGGTCCGCGGGCGGTCACCGTCAACGGCCTCTCGTACAGGCTGACGGTCGACGGGTTCACGACGATGACCACGGGCTCGACGGCGTGCGGCGGCACCCCCAGCGGCTCCTTCTCCAACCAGGTCCAGACGGTCGAGCAGACCACTACGGTCGCGTGCCTGTGGGCGCGTCTCGACGTGGTCCGCGACCTCCAGGTCGTCAACGTCACGCAGTCGGCCGGTGCGCAACCGGCAGCGGTCCCTGCGATGGCGTTCGCCTCCACGAGCACGGTGCCCGGCACGTTCTGGGCGACCGGCAAGACCCTCACGCCGTCGTCGACCGTGGCGCCGAACAACAGCTCCAGCGCCATCGGCAGCGTGCAGAGCGGTGAGACGGTCACCATCTCCAAGCCGGCGCTCCAGCCGGGCTGGGAGCTGACCAGCGTGGCGTGCCTCGACGGGACGACGCCGGTGGCGGCGGAGGTCGCGCAGTTCTCGACGGCGACCGGCCGACTCACCGTCAACGAGCTCCCCGCCCCGCCGACGGGAAGCACGGCGCCCGTCGTCTGCACCTTCGTCCACACCTACGTCGCGCCGACGACCCTCACGCTGATCAGCACCACCACGACGGGCACCACGACCGCAGCCGCGGCCGGCTGGGGTTTCACCGTCCGCGAGGGCACGACCGTGCTCGCGACCGGCACCACGGCAGGGTCCCCGGCGAAGCTCGACGTCACCTCGCTCGGCTCGCTCGCCGCGAACCGCACGGTGACCGTCGCGGAGACGGTGCCCGCCGGGTACGTCGTCGACAAGATGACGTGCACGAGCACGAAGCCGGGCTCGACGCCGGTGGTCACGGCCAACCCCGTGCAGCTGCCGCTCGAGCGGGGGTGGAGCTACACCTGCACCGCCGACAACCTGACGACCGGCGTGACCGTCACCAAGGAGGCGTTCGCGGACGCTGCGCGCACCCAGGCGCTTCCCACGGGGGCGCAGCGCACGGCCGGCACGACCGTCTACTGGCGCTACACCGTCCGGAACACCGGCCAGGCGACGCTCGCCCGGGTCCGGCTCCAGGACGACGTCACGGCGACCACGAACGCGACGGCCACGACGCCCGCCGCCTCCACCTCGGGCCGCACCACGATCACCTGCCCCGGCCTCCCCGCCGCGCAGGTGGTGACGATCGCCTCGATCGCGCCCGGCGCATCGGTGGTCTGCACCGCCTCCGGCGTGATGTGACCCCCTCGACCTTCCTTCCCTCGATCCACACAACCCACGGGACGCCCGCCCGGACGCCCCATGACTCGCCTCCGGGCGGACCTCCTCAGAAAGGCACGACCATGAACAACAAGACCAAGGGCATCATCGCCGGCGCCGCCGGCATCGCACTCCTCGCCGGTGGCGCGACGTTCGCGACGTGGTCCGACACGGTGAACGTGGGCGGCGGCGAGATCGAGTCCGGCAAGCTGGACGTGGCGATCGTCAACACCCCGCAGTGGTTCGACGTGTCGGCCGACCGCGCCGACGGCACGGCCGCCGCGACGCCGGTCACGCAGCTCCGTGGCCACCAGGTCGACCTGAGCTCGTGGAAGATCGTCCCCGGCGACGCGGTCGAGGCGACCTACGCGTTCGACGTCGCGCTCGAGGGTGACAACCTCGCCGCACAGCTCCGCCTGGCGAACATCAACGCCCTCGCGACCAACGGCGGCACCGCCACCTACAAGGTCTACACGGCCGACGCCACGTCCCCGACCGGCTACCGGGACATCTCCGCGTCCGTCACGGCGGGCGGCGTGCTGACGTTCGTCGGCGCGGACGCGGGCACGGGCCTGAAGAACCCCAGCAACATCACGGTGAACGCGGACGCCACGGCCGACGTGTACGTCGTCGTCACCGTCGGGTTCGACGCGAACCTGCAGGAGAACCAGAACGCGATCGTCGCGGCCATGAACGGTGTCGGCGTGAGCCTGACGCAGGTCCGCGGCGCGGCGGACGTCGCCGGCTTCTGATCCACCCCGTGCGGTGGGCCGGGCACCACGCCCGGCCCACCGCACGACCGCAGGCGGCCCACCGCCTGCACCGCACGGCACGACCACACGCAGCAGGGGAGACCACGATGACCGCCACGCGCCCCACGAGGGACGGCTGGTTCGCCGGTGTCCTCTCGGCCGTCACGACCGCCCTGCTGCTCGTGGTGCTGGCGCTCGCGGTCGCCCTCGCGGTCGTGCCGCGCGCGCTCGACGGCGCCGCGCTGACGGTGCTCACCGGCTCCATGGTGCCCACCTACGACCCGGGTGACGTGGTCGTGGTCCGCGGCGTCAAGGACGCCCAGGCGGAGGTCCAGGTCGGGGACGTCATCTCGTTCCAGCCGCTGCCCGACGACCCGACCCTCGTCACCCACCGTGTGGTCGAGGTCCGCTCCACCACCGACGGCCCGCGCTGGGTCACCCGCGGCGACGCCAACGGCGCCGACGACGAGCCCCTGCAGGCCAAGCAGATCAAGGCGGAGGTCGTCTACCACGTGCCCTACGTCGGGCACGCGACGCTCGCGGTGGGGCAGCACCGCTCGACCGTCGTCATCGGCGCGGCGATCGCGCTGTTCGCCTACGGTGCCTTCATGGTCCTGCGCCCCGAGCGCACGCCCGCCGCCGAGGAGCCCGCCGTCGACGAGCCCGCCGTCGACGAGCCGGTGCCCGCCCTGACGGAGCCGGGGATCGCGGAGCAGCGGACGTCCGACGAGGCGCCCGTCGCGGCGCCGGGGGCGGCGCGATGACCGCCCGCCGCCGCCTCGCCCTGCTCGCCACGGGTCTCGTCGTCCTCGCCGGCGTCTCCGCGGGCCTCACCTACGCCTTCTGGTCGACCGAGGCGTCCGCGTCGGTCGGCATCGTGCGCTCCGGCAACCTCGACCTGCAGCTGGTCGGCGCGCCCACGTACACCGAGACGAGCCCGGGCGTGACGCCCCACGGCATCGCGCTGCGGAACGACGGCCGCACCATCGAGCACCTGGCCACGCCCGGCGACGGGTTCGTCATGTCGCAGCAGTTCCGAGCGCTCCTCGACGGCGACAACATCCGCGCCCGGATGACCGTGACCTGGGAGACGCCGCCGTCGTTCCCGACAGGCGTCTCGGGCACGTACCGGGTGACGTCGTCGACGGGCGCGAGCAGCGGCGAGACGCCGCTCGGCACCGCTCTGACCCTGCCCGGCACGCCGGCCAACATCTCCGCGCCGAGCAGCACGTGGACCCTCACCGTGACCCTGACCTGGGGCGGCCAGGACGTCGTCGTGCAGGGCGCACCCACCGCGACCACCCCGACGACGTACGCCGACCTCGGCCGGTTCCACGTCGACCTGCGGCAGGTCCGCGACGGCGACGGGTTCCGCTCGTGACGGCCCCGGACGGCACCGTCCCCTCGGCGACGACCGACGGCGAGGGAGCCCGGCCGCGCCGTCGGCGTCTGCGCGGCCTCGTCGTCGCCGCGGTGGCCGTCGCGCTCGCCGTCGGCACCGGCATCACCGCCGGGAGCACCGTCGCGCTGTGGCGCGACCGCGAGACCTTCAGCGTCCGGATGCCCGCCGGCGTCGTGGCGTTCGGCGCCCGCACCGTCACGGCGCCCGCCACCGCGACGGACTGGGCGACCGGCACCGGCGACCCCGTCGAGGCCGTGTTCGGGCCCGGCCAGGCGGCGACGCTCTACGACACCGGGTCCGCCGCCGTCCTCTTCCAGGTGGACTCGCTGGCGCAGGGCCACCGCGGTCTGCGCTACACCGTCACACCGACGGTGTCGGGCGGTGTCTTCGGCGCCGCGACGCTGCGCCTGTTCACGGTGACGAGCCCGGCGCTCTGCGTGCCGGGCGCGACCGGCACCCCGGCGACCGCCTCCACGCCCTGGCAGCCCGGGTACAGCACGGCCACCGCGCTGCGGGCGGAGTACTGGTGCCTCGTCGCGACCTTCGACAAGGTCCGGGGTGCGTACGCCAACACCGCGTCGGTGGTCGGCGACGTGCAGACGTCCACCGGCACGGTGACCGACGCCGTGCGGGCGCAGGCGAGCTGGGCGGCGCAGGTCCTCAAGGCGATCAACCCGGCGACCGAGCCCGCGCACCGCCTGACGTTCCGGTACGAGACCTTCCGAGGTCCGACGCCGTGAGCGCGGCCCGACGCGTCGGCGCGGTCGCCCTCCTCGCGGTGGCGCTCCAGCTGGGCGCCCCCGCAGCGGCGCGCGCCGCGGCGTACGACGACGCCCTCGCGACCGCGTGGGACGGCCCGACGGTGCACCTCGCGTGGGACGGCACCACGTACGCGAGCAGCACGACGTCGTTCGTCGGTTCCCAGGTCGCCGTCCCCGGCGACGTCGCGGGGCGGACCCTCACGGTCCGCAACGACGGTCCCACCGACGCGATGCTGCGCGGCTGGGTCACCGACGTGCGGCTCCTCGACCCCGACGCCCCCGACCTGGACCCCTGGACGGGTGCGTCCCTCGGCGACTTCTACTCCGACCTCACGCTCGCCTGGCGCACGGCGTCAGACGACGGCTCCGCCTCGTTCCGGGCGCTGGCCGCGCGTGAGCGCACGCCGGTCGTGGAGGTGCCGCTCGCGCGGGGTGCGTCGACGCAGGTCACGGTCGTGTCGGCCTTCCCGGTGGAGGCGACGTCGGGCAACGGGGCGAACGTCGCGCCGCGCGAGGCGCGGTTCTCGGTGCTGCTCGAGCTCGCCGGCCGGCCGGGCGCCGGGCCGGGGGAGCCGACGGCCGCGCCCACCGGCGACCCCGGCCCGGCACCGACCCCCGGAGGCGCCGGCTCGGACGGCCGCGGGGGCCCGGTGGCGGCGACCGGCGCGACCGGCAGCGGCGTCGCCGTGGCGACGGACCCGCTGGCCACCACCGGTGCGGAGGCCCTGCGCCTCGCGCTCGTCGCGGTGACGGCGGTCGGCGCCGGCGGGCTGCTGCTCGGCGCGGTGCGGCGGCGGCGCGAGGAGCGGTGACGCGGACGCCGTGACGGCGGACGCGGTACGGGTATCCTCGGGGACGCTCTGCGGCATCGCTGCCGCGGGCCGGCCGGGTACGGGGCCGTCATGGGTCCCGCCGTCGGACGTCCGTCCCGGGCACGTGCCGGGGTGACTGGACGTTCGGGGTAGTGTGGCGCGCGGTCTTCGCCGCGGCGCGGCGGCAACGGGTCGGTCTCGCCGGCCTCATTCCAGCAGGAGGACAGGTGCTCAGCGCATTCGCACGGGCGTTCCGGACGCCCGACCTGCGGCGCAAGCTGCTCTTCACCATCGGCATCATCGTGGTGTTCCGCATCGGTTCGTTCCTGCCGACGCCGGGTGTCAGCTACCCGAACGTCCAGGCGTGCATCGACCAGACGGCCGACGCCAACGACCTGCTCGGGCTGGTGAACCTGCTCAGCGGCGGTGCGCTGCTGCAGCTGTCGGTGTTCTCGCTCGGGATCATGCCGTACATCACCGCGAGCATCATCATCCAGCTGCTCCGCGTGGTGATCCCGAAGTTCGAGGAGCTGCACAAGGAGGGGCAGTCCGGCACCGCGAAGCTGACGCAGTACACGCGGTACCTGACCATCGGCCTCGCCGTCCTGCAGTCGACGACGATCATCACGTTCGCGCGCAGCGGCAACCTGTTCCCGGGCTGCTCGGTCGACGTCATCCCCGACGACTCGCCGCTGGTCCTGCTCATCATGGTCATCGCCATGACCGCCGGTACCGGCCTGGTCATGTGGCTCGGCGAGCTCATCACCGAGCGCGGCGTCGGCAACGGCATGTCGCTGCTCATCTTCGTCTCGATCGCGGCGACCTTCCCCGGCGCGATGTGGTCCATCGCGGGCGGCGCCGGCGGCGTCGGCAAGTTCATCGTCGTCATGGCGATCGTCGTGCTCGTCATCGGCCTGGTCGTGTTCGTCGAGCAGTCGCAGCGGCGCATCCCGGTGCAGTACGCCAAGCGCATGGTCGGCCGCCGCATGTACGGCGGCTCGAGCACCTACATCCCGATCAAGATCAACATGGCCGGCATCATCCCGGTCATCTTCGCGTCGTCGCTGCTCGCCATCCCCGCGCTGATCGCGCAGTTCGGCGACGCGACGGCCGGCTGGGTGCAGTGGATCAGCGTGTACATCGCGGACCCCGAGGCGCCGCTGCACATCGCCATCTACATCCTGCTGATCATCTTCTTCTGCTACTTCTACACGGCGATCACGTTCAACCCCGACGAGGTCGCGGACAACATGAAGAAGTACGGCGGCTTCATCCCGGGCATCCGCGCCGGACGCCCGACGGCCGAGTACCTCGACTACGTCATCACGCGCATCACCGCACCGGGCTCGATCTACCTGGCGCTCGTCGCCCTGATCCCGACGATCGCGTTCATCGTCCTCGACGTCGGCTCGAACATCCCGTTCGGCGGCGCGTCGATCCTCATCGTGGTCGGCGTCGGCCTCGAGACGGTGAAGCAGATCGAGTCGCAGCTGCAGCAGCGCCACTACGAAGGGTTCCTCCGTTGAGCGCACGTCTCGTCCTGCTCGGCCCGCCCGGAGCGGGCAAGGGCACGCAGGCCGCCCGTCTCGCCGAGCAGCTCGGCGTGCCGGCGATCTCGACCGGCGACATCTTCCGCGCCAACATCAAGGGCGGCACGGAGCTGGGCCGCAAGGTCCAGGACATCACCGCCTCCGGCGCCCTCGTGCCGGACGAGCTGACGAACGAGCTGGTCCGCGACCGGCTCGCGCAGGCGGACGCCGTCGACGGGTTCCTCCTCGACGGCTACCCGCGGAACGTCGCGCAGGTCGCCGCGCTCGACGAGATGCTCGCCGCGGCGGGCGTCGGCATCGACGCGGCCGTCGAGCTGACGGTCGACCCGCAGGTCGTCGTCGACCGGCTGACCAGGCGCGCCGCGATCGAGGGCCGCGCGGACGACACGGAGGACGTCATCCGCCACCGGCTCGACGTCTACGCCGAGCAGACCGCGCCCATCGCGCAGGTGTACGCGGCGCGCGACCTGCTGGTGCAGGTCGACGGGCTCGGCGAGGTCGACGAGGTCACGCAGCGGCTGCTCGACGCGCTGCGGGCCGCGCAGTCCGCCTGAGCGCATGTTCGGCCGCGAGCGGATCGAGTACAAGACGCCCGAGCAGGTCGCCGTCATGCGGCGCGCCGGGCTGGTCGTCGCGGACGCGCTCGACGCCGTCCGTGCGCGCGTCGCGCCGGGCGTGACCACGGCCGACCTCGACGCCGTCGCGGAGGACGTCATCCACCGCGCCGGCGCGACGCCGTCGTTCCTCGGGTACCACGGGTACCCCGCCTCGCTGTGCGTGTCGGTCAACGAGGAGATCGTGCACGGCATCCCCGGTGCCCGGGTGCTGCAGCCGGGTGACGTGGTCTCCGTCGACTGCGGGGCGGTCGTCGACGGCTGGCACGGCGACTCCGCCTTCTCGGTCGTCGTCGGCGACGGCGACCCGCACGACCACGAGCTCGTCACCACCACCGAGGACGCTCTGTGGGCCGGCATCGCCGCCCTCGCGCGCGCCGACCGGCTCGGCGCGGTGGGGGAGGCCGTCGAGGAGGTCGTCGAGGCGGCGACGGCCGCCGGCCGGAACGGCGGCACGCCGTTCGGGATCGTCGAGGACTACGTCGGGCACGGCATCGGCACCGCGATGCACCAGCCGCCCGACGTGCCGAACTACCGCACGCGCGACCGCGGGGCCAAGGTCCGGCCGGGCCTCTGCGTCGCCGTCGAGCCGATGCTCGTGCGGGGTGCCGAGGCCAACCACACGCTCGCGGACGACTGGACCGTCGTCACCGACGACGGGTCACGGGCGGCGCACTGGGAGCACACCGTCGCCGTGCTCGAGGACGGCATCGTCGTGCTCACCGCGCGGGACGGGGGAGCCGAGCGCCTCGGCGCGCTGGGCGTGCAGGTCGCGTCGCTGGCCTGACGCCGGCCGCGCCGCGCCGGGACCGGGGGCGACGGGATCGGACCCGCGCGGACCGGCCCCGACCGCCGTGCGACCGGCCAGCCGGGGACCTCCGCCGGCCGTCCTCCGGAGCCGTCACGATCGTGCGCCGGATGGCGTATAGTTGCCGGTTGGTTGTGTGCGCCGTCCGGACGGACGGGCCGCGCGCGCCGTCCACACTCTCGGCGAGAGGTCCGGCCAGGCCGGGCCTCGCGGCAGCGCGTGGTCACAGCACAGCACGAGAAGAACGACAGTTAGCGGAGGACATGGCCAAGAAGGACGGCGTCATCGAGATCGAGGGCAGCGTGATCGAGGCGCTCCCCAACGCGATGTTCCGCGTGGAGCTCGCGAACGGCCACAAGGTGCTCGCCCACATCTCGGGCAAGATGCGTCAGCACTACATCCGGATCCTCCCCGAGGACCGGGTGGTCGTCGAGCTCAGCCCGTACGACCTGTCCCGCGGGCGCATCGTCTACCGCTACAAGTAACCCACCCCATCGACACGCCGTCGGCCGAGCCCACCGGGCACCGCACGGCGGCGGAGGAACACGCGATGAAGGTCAAGCCGAGCGTCAAGAAGATCTGCGACAAGTGCAAGGTGATCCGCCGGCACGGTCGCGTCCAGGTGATCTGCGAGAACCTGCGCCACAAGCAGCGCCAGGGCTGAGCAGCCACCTGAACCACCCGGCCCGCTAGGGCCAGCAAGCGCACCGCCGCTCCGTGAGCGGGCCCTCGGGCCCCGCGCACGGCGAACCCCCGGCTCGGAGGCCGGGGCCCGCGAACCACACGCGGGAGGACGGTGCGGCAGACCTCCGAGGCACTACAGGAGCCACCAGGCATGGCACGTCTCATCGGTGTCGACCTCCCCCGCGAGAAGCGGGTCGAGATCGCGCTCACCTACATCTTCGGGGTCGGCCGCACGCGTGCGCAGCAGACCCTCGCCGCCACGGGCATCAGCCCGGACGCCCGGGTCAAGGACCTCGGCGACGCCGAGCTGGTCGCGCTGCGCGACTACCTCGAGGGCAACTACAAGCTCGAGGGTGACCTGCGCCGCGAGGTCGCCGCCGACATCCGCCGCAAGGTGGAGATCGGCAGCTACGAGGGCCTGCGTCACCGCCGCGGCCTCCCGGTGCGCGGTCAGCGCACCAAGACCAACGCGCGTACCCGCAAGGGCCCGAAGCGCACCGTCGCCGGCAAGAAGAAGGCCGGGCGCAAGTAAGGCGCCGGGCTGGTCGCGCCCGCCGCTGACCGCCCCGCCGTCGGCCCACCGACCCGCAGACCCCGAGAGAAGAAGAGATGCCTCCCAAGTCCCGCACCGCCGTGCGCAAGCCGCGCCGCAAGGAGAAGAAGAACGTCTCCCACGGCCAGGCGCACATCAAGAGCACGTTCAACAACACCATCGTGTCCATCACGGACCCGTCCGGCGCCGTGATCGCCTGGGCCTCGTCCGGCCAGGTCGGCTTCAAGGGCTCGCGCAAGTCGACGCCGTTCGCCGCGCAGCTCGCCGCCGAGGCCGCCGCGCGTCGTGCGCAGGAGCACGGCATGCGCAAGGTCGACGTCTTCGTCAAGGGCCCCGGCTCGGGCCGTGAGACGGCGATCCGCTCGCTGCAGGCGACCGGCCTCGAGGTCGGCTCGATCCAGGACGTGACGCCGCAGGCCCACAACGGCTGCCGTCCGCCGAAGCGCCGCCGCGTCTGACCCGTCGACGGCCGGGACGGTGCCCCTCGGGGCCGTCCCGGCCCTCGCACGTCCGCCCCGCCGTCGTCCCGCCTCGCGGTGACGACGGCGGAGGGCGGACGGCACGACCGGACCACGACCGTCGCCCAGGACGTGCGGACCGAGCCACGTCCCGGCCAGCAGTACCTGCGGAGCGTCATATGGCGGACGCCCGCGGAGAGGAAACCCCACCGTGCTCATCGCACAGCGTCCCACCCTGACCGAAGAGGTCATCTCGGAGCACCGCTCGCGGTTCTCCATCGAGCCGCTCGAGCCCGGCTTCGGCTACACCCTCGGCAACTCCCTGCGCCGCACCCTGCTGTCGTCCATCCCGGGCGCCGCCGTCACGTCCATCCGGATCGACGGCGTGCTGCACGAGTTCTCGACGATCCCGGGTGTCAAGGAGGACGTCACCGAGATCATCCTCAACATCAAGAACCTCGTCGTCTCCTCGGAGAACGACGAGCCCGTCGTGATGTACCTGCGCAAGCAGGGTGCGGGTGTCGTCACCGCCGCGGACATCGTGCCGCCGGCGGGCGTCGAGGTGCACAACCACGACCTGCACCTCGCCACGCTGAACGACAAGGGCAAGCTCGAGATCGAGCTGACGGTCGAGCGCGGCCGCGGCTACGTGTCGGCGAACCAGAACAAGTCGCTCGACGCGGAGATCGGCCGGATCCCGGTCGACTCGATCTACTCGCCGGTGCTCAAGGTGACCTACAAGGTCGAGGCGACCCGTGTCGAGCAGCGCACCGACTTCGACAAGCTCATCGTCGACGTCGAGACCAAGCCGGCGATCAGCCCGCGCGACGCGCTCGCGTCCGCCGGCAAGACGCTGGTCGAGCTGTTCGGCCTCGCCCGCGAGCTGAACGTCGAGGCCGAGGGCATCGAGATCGGCCCGTCGCCGACCGACGCGGCCCTGGCTGCCGACCTCGCGCTCCCGATCGAGGACCTGCAGCTGACGATCCGCTCGTACAACTGCCTCAAGCGCGAGGGCATCCACACCGTGGGTGAGCTCGTGGCACGGTCCGAGGCGGACCTGCTCGACATCCGCAACTTCGGTGCGAAGTCCATCACCGAGGTCAAGGAGAAGCTGGCCGAGCTGGGCCTCACGCTCAAGGACAGCCCGCTGGACTTCGACCCGACCGCGTCGGGCGCGTACTACGGGGACGACGAGACCGACTTCGTCGAGGACGAGCAGTACTGACGACCGTCGGCCCGGGCCCACGGTCCGGCGTCGCCCTTTCTGATCCCAAGGAGTAGAGACCATGCCCACGCCCACCAAGGGTGCCCGGCTCGGTGGCAGCCCGGCGCACGAGCGGCTGATCCTCGCGAACCTCGCGACGGCGCTGTTCGAGCACAAGCGCATCACGACGACCGAGGCGAAGGCCAAGCGCCTGCGCCCGCTCGCGGAGCGGCTCATCACGTTCGCGAAGCGCGGCGACCTGCACGCGCGCCGTCGCGTGCTGACGGTCGTCCGTGACAAGGGCGTCGTGCACACGCTGTTCACGGAGATCGCGCCCGTCGTGGCCGACCGCCAGGGTGGCTACACGCGCATCACGAAGATCGGCGCCCGCAAGGGCGACAACGCGCCGATGGCCGTGATCGAGCTCGTGCTCGAGCCGCTCTCGCCGAAGCAGGCCGTCGTCAAGGAGGCCACGCAGGCCGCCAAGAAGGCCGCCCCGGTCGAGGAGGCCCCCGCCGAGGAGCCGACGACGGACGAGGCCGCCACGGACGAGGCCGCCACGGACGAGGCGCCCGCCGACGCCCCGGCCGACGAGGAGACGCAGGCCGACAAGGCCTGACCTCCCGCAGCAGCACCCGAGGGCCCGGACACCGCACGGTGTCCGGGCCCTCGCGCGTGCGCCCCGCGCGTGGCCGACCGACGCCGGCCTCACCGACCTCGCCCCGCCCCGGCCGGACGGGCTCCCGCCCGACGAGTCCCGGCCTGCGCCGTCCGGCCCTCCCTCGGTAGCGTCGGGCCATGGCCGCCCGCCCGACACCCGTCGTGCTCGTCCACGGCCTGCGCGCGTCCCGGACGATGTGGCGGGCCCAGGCCGAGGCGCTGGAGGCCACGGGGCGCACCACGCTCGCCGTCGACCTGCCGGGCCACGGGCGCCGGCTGGGGGAGCGGTTCACGCGCGCGGGCGCGGTGGCGGCCGTGCGGGACGGGGTCGACGCGGTCGGCGGTCGCGCGGTCGTCGTCGGCCTCTCGCTGGGCGGCTACACGGCCGTCGAGCACGCCGCGCGGCACCCCGAGCAGGTCGCCGGGCTCGTGGCCGCGGCGTGCTCGACGCGCCCGCACGGCCTCGCGCTGCGCGCGTGGGGCGCCGCGGCGTGGGGGTTCGCACGGCTGCCCGACCGGGGTGCGGCGGTCAACCAGTGGCTGGTCGACCGCACCATGCCGCCCACGGCGGCGGCCGACGTGGGCGCGGGCGGGTTCGCGCTCGACGTCGTGACGGACACGCTGCGGGAGATGGCCGGCGCGACGCCGGTGGCGGACCTCGCGCGGGTGACGGCGCCGGTGTGGCTCGTCAACGGGCGCTGGGACCACTTCCGCGGCGAGGAGGCGCGCTTCCTCGCGGCGTGCCGGGACGGGCGGCTCGTCGTCGTGCCCGGTGCCACGCACCTCGTGAGCCTCGTGCAGCCCGTGCGGTTCACGCGCGTGCTGCTGGAGGCGCTGGAGGAGGTCGACGCGCGCGAGGCGCAGGGTGCGGCGGTGGCCCGGCCGGGTGCAGTGCGAGCGGGCGGCGTGCGAGGGGCGGCCCGTCCCACGACCTGACCCGTCGTCGGACGTCGCTCGGGCCCGGCGGCCGCGTGCTCGGGCACCACGCCGCGGGCGGTGTGCTCAGGCCGGGGGGGAGGCCTGCCGCACCGCGACGGCGTCCGCGCGGTGCGCCTGCGCGAGCGTCTCCCGCCGTGCGGGCACGGCGGGCGTCGGTCCCGTGCGCGCGGGCGCGGGTCCGGCCTGCGCCCGCCGCGCGGCCCGCAGGGGCGCGAGGACGGCCTCCGCGTCGACCGTGCGCAGGAGCGGGTCGGCGGTGCGGCGCGCGAGCGCGGTGTTCCACTGCGGCGGACCCACGAGCACGACGACCAGCCCCGCAGGGTCGTGCACGGCGTAGAAGGTGGCGTCGGACGTCTCGACCACCGCCCGCACGGGCTCCGCGCCGGCCGTGTCGACGAGCGCGAGGGTCGTGGCGACGGCGCGCGCGGCGACGACGCGCTCGGCCGGGGCGTCGCCGTCCGCCAGCACGACCCGGTCCACGGGGTCGAGGGCGATGACGTGCGCGACGTCCGCGACGGCCTCCTGGAGGCCGTCGAGGACGTCACGGAGCTGGTCGGTCATGGGTGCGCCGGACCGGGGGCTCAGAGCTCGAGCTGGTCCTCGAGCGCCTTGAGCGCGCGGCGGGCGAGGGCCAGGTTGGCCCGCCCGCGGTCGAGGACGAGGTACGAGAAGACGCCGGCGAGGTCGGGCCGCGACGACAGCCGGATGAGGTGGTACTGGCCGGACAGCGTGATGAGGATGTCCTCGATCTGCTCGTCGAGCCCGAGGCTGTCGATCGCGCGCAGCTTGGCGCGGATCACCTCGGTGTTCACGGCGGCGGCGAGCTCGAGGTCGAACGGCACGACGTTGCGCGTCGCGAGGGCCATGCCGCTGCCGAGGTCGACGAGGGCGATGGCGAGGGCGCCGTCGAGGTCGAGGACCTGCTGCAGGGCGGCGTCGGGCGTGGCCATGGTGGTGGCCCCTTCTTCTGGTGGAGGCGTCCGGGGGTCCCCCGGCGTGGGCGTGGGCGCGTTCCCAACCCGCGCCTCGATCATCGTGAGCGGGTGGTCCGCGGGCGGCAACAGGGCGTCCCGGCCGGATCGTGCGGGTTGTCCGCATCCGCGCCGGGTTCGTCCCGGACCGTCCTCCCGGGTTTCACCCGCGCCGCGCCGGGGGTCACCCGATCGCCTGGAGGCGCACCGCGGTGGTCACGCGGCTCCGTCACGGGCGTCGGCCGTGCCCGTGAGACGGGTGCCCGCGGGTGGTCGCCTCAGCCGGCGAGCGCCCAGGCGCGCACGCCGCCGACGATCCCGGCCTGGTTCGGTACGACGACGACGTCGTCGCCCAGCCGCTCGAGCGTCGCCGCCGTGATGGCGCGCGCGTTGCCGCCGCCCAGGTAGAGCCGGTCCCAGTGGAAGACGGGTCGGAACCCCTCCACGACACGGCGGACGCGCCGCGACCACAGCCCGTCGCCGAGCCGTGCCCGCTCGTGCTGCCCGACGTACGCGTCGTACGTGGTGCCCCAGCGCACGGGGGCGTGCGACAGCTCGAGGTGCGGCGCGATGCGTCCCCCGTCGAACAGCGCCGAGCCGAGCCCCGTGCCGAGCGTGAGCACGAGCTCCAGCCCCGTGCCGGAGACGACGCCCGCACCGTGCACCTCGGCGTCGTTCAGCACCAGGGTGGGGACCCCGAGGCGGGCCTCGAGCAGCGCCCGCACGTCGCAGCCCTGCCAGGCCGCGACGAGCTCGGGCAGGACGGCGGTCCGCGGCCCGGACCGGGTCACGTAGTGCGGCGTCGCGACCACGACGCCGTGCCGGATCATCCCGGGCACCCCGACGGTCGCGCGCCCGGCGGGCGGCAGGTCCGCCGCGATGGCCGCGATCGTCTCGACGAGCCGCTCGGGCGGCAGCGGGTAGGGCGTGGGCACGCGGACGGCCGGGACGTGCAGCGTGCCGGCGGCGTCGAGCACCGACGCCTTGATGCCGCCGCCGCCGCAGTCGACGGCGAGCGTGTACGGGTCGGACGCGGGCGGCACGCCGACCACGGTAGCGCCGCGGTTAGCGTGGGCCCGTGCGCAGCGAGGACGAGGTCGGGACCGACGACGCGACGGCCGGGGCCCCGCCGGGCACGGCGGCGACCGACGTGCCGGACCGCACCGGCGCCCCCGGCGCCGACGTGCTGCGCCTCCGGCTCGACCTCGCCTACGACGGCTCCGACTTCTCGGGGTGGGCCCGCCAGCCGGGTCTCCGCACCGTGCAGGGCACCCTCGAGGATGGCCTCGCGACGGTGCTGCGCACGGGCCCGCGCGGCGAGCCCGCGCCCCGCGTGACGGTCGCCGGCCGGACGGACGCGGGCGTGCACGCCCGCGGGCAGGTCGCGCACGTCGACGTCACGGCGGACGCGCTCGCGGCGGCGCGCGGCCGCTCGGACCGCGAGGCCGTCGACGCGCTCACGAGCCGGCTCGGGGGCGTGCTGCCCGCCGACCTCGTCGTGCACCGCGTCACCCGTGCACCGGACGGCTTCGACGCCCGGTTCGGCGCGCTGCGCCGCCGGTACGCCTACCGGGTCGTGGACGACGCGGCCGCTCGGGACCCGCTGCGCCGCGCGTGGGTGCTGTGGCACCGGCACCGGCTCGACGTCGCCGCGATGGACGAGGCGGCGCGGCGCCTCGTGGGTCGGCACGACTTCGCGGCGTACTGCAAGCCGCGCCCGGACGCCACGACGATCCGCACGCTGGAGGAGTTCACGTGGCGCCGGCCCGCGGACGGCCCGGACGCGGGGCTCGTCGTCGCGCACGTGCAGGCCGACGCGTTCTGCCACTCCATGGTCCGTGCGCTCGTCGGCGCGAGCCTGGCCGTGGGGGAGGGGCGACGCGGCGTGGACTGGCCGCACGCGCTCCTGGTCGGGCGGCGACGGGAGGGCGGGGCGACCGTCGTCGCGCCGCACGGGCTCACGCTCGAGGAGGTCACGTACCCGGCGGACGGGGAGCTCGCGGAGCGGGCCGGACGCACGCGCGCCCGGCGCGGGGCCCACGAGGTCGAGGGCGCGCCCGCGCCGGGCGGCTGCTGCGGCTGACGTGCGGACGCCGGCGCGAAGGGCGGCGCCGGACCGGTCAGAGGCGGTCGTCGGGCGACGTCTCGTCGTCGCCGGTGACCTCGTCGTCGTCCGCCGTGGCGGGTGCGTCGGGGTACGCCTCCTCGTAGTCCTCCTCGAGCACGTGCACGGCGGCCTCCTCCGCGGTCGCGGCACCGCCGGCGACGCCCGCGTCGACCGCGAACTCGCTCGTGCCGCCCGCGTCGACGGCGTCCGTGTCCTCGACGATCCGGCCGGCGCGGAGCTCGTCGCGGTCCGGCGGCGGGGGCGTGGTGGCGTCCCACACCTCGGGCTCCTCCTGGGCGACGCGCTGGTCGAGCGTCTCGCCGCGCGCCTCCTCCCAGTGCGTCTCTCCGAACCGGCTCGACGCCGGGCGGTCGCGCTCCGGCGGGACGATCCACTCGTCGAGCAGGTCGCCGGTGCCGCGGTCGGACATCGAGTCCTCACCGGGCAGCTGGTTGCTGTCGCCCTCGGACCCGAGGGCGGGGTCGGTGCTGGTGGCCGGGGTGTCCTCGCTCATGCCACGACCCAAGCACCGCCCGGGGCACCTCGCCACAGCAGCGGCCGGGGATATGGGGTTGGGGCCCGGCGGCCCGCGCGGGGACACTGCCCGCATGGGTCACCTCGAGGTCGCGGGCGTCGGCTGGACGCTCCCCGACGGCCGTCCGCTGCTGGACGACGTGTCGTTCCGGGTCGGCGAGGGGCACCGCACGGCGCTCGTCGGCCCCAACGGGATCGGGAAGTCGACGCTGCTGCGGGTCGTCACGGGTGAGGTCGAGCCGCACGCGGGCGCCGTCGTGCGCAGCGGCGGGCTGGGCGTCATGCGCCAGGAGGTGGGGCGCATCGACGACGACCGGACGGTGCGCGACCTGCTGGCGTCGCTGGCGCCGCCGGCGGTGCGGGACGCGGCGACGGAGCTGACGGCCGCGGAGCTGCTCATGATGGAGCGCGACGACGAGCCGACCCAGCTGCGGTACGCCCAGGCGCTCGCGGACTGGGCGGACGTCGGCGGGTACGACGCGGAGGCGGGCTGGGACCTGGTGACCGACGCCGTGCTGTCGCTGCCGTTCGAGCGCGCGCAGCACCGCGACGTGCGGACGCTGTCCGGCGGCGAGCAGAAGCGGCTCGTGCTCGAGGCGCTGCTGCGCGGCCCGGACGAGGTGCTCGTCCTCGACGAGCCCGACAACGCGCTCGACGTGCCGACCAAGCGCTGGCTCGAGGACCGCCTGGTCGCGTCGCCGAAGACGGTGCTGCTGGTCAGCCACGACCGGGAGACGCTCGCGCGTGTGGCGACCCACGTCGCGACGCTCGAGCCGACGGCGGTGGGCGCGCGGGCCTGGGTGCACGGCGGCGGCTTCGCGACCTACGCCCGCGCCCGCGAGGAGCGGCGCGCGCGGCTGGAGGAGCTGGCGCGGCGGTGGGACGAGGAGCACGCGAAGCTGCGCGAGCTCGTGCTCACGCTCAAGACGAAGGCGGCCTTCAACGACGGGCTCGCGTCCCGCTACCAGGCGGCGCAGACGCGCCTGCGCAAGTTCGAGCAGGCGGGGCCGCCGGTGGTGGTGGCCCGGGACGAGCGCGTGCGGGTGCGCCTGACGGGCGGGCGGACCGCCAAGCGGGCGGTGGTCGCGCAGGGCCTCGAGCTGACGGGTCTCATGCAGCCGTTCGACCTCGAGGTCTGGTACGGCGAGCGGGTGGCCGTGCTCGGCTCGAACGGCTCGGGCAAGTCCCACTTCCTGCGGCTGCTGGCGGCGGGCGGCACCGACCCCGCGCCCGAGCACGCGCCGGCGGGCGACCTGCACCCGGCGCCCGTCGCGCACACGGGCACGGTCGTGCTCGGCTCGCGCGTGCGGCCGGGGTGGTTCGCGCAGAACCACGTGCACCCGGAGCTGGCGGGCCGCACCCTGCTGGACGTGCTGCACCGCGGCGACGGGCACCGGTCGGGCATGGGGCGGGAGGCCGCGAGCCGCGCCCTCGACCGGTACGGGCTCGTGGCGGCCGCCGAGCAGCGCTACGAGACGCTGTCCGGCGGCCAGCAGGCGCGGCTGCAGATCCTGCTGCTGGAGCTGGCGGGTGCGACGCTGCTGCTGCTCGACGAGCCGACGGACAACCTCGACCTGCAGTCCGCGGAGGCGCTCGAGGCGGGGCTGGCCGCGTTCGACGGGACGGTGCTGGCAGTCACGCACGACCGGTGGTTCACGCGCACGTTCGACCGGTTCCTGGTGTTCGGCGCGGACGGCGAGGTGGTCGAGACGCCGGAGCCGGTGTGGGACGTGGGACGGGTCGCACGCGCGCGCTGACGACGCCTTTTGCCCTGCGTCCCCCGGGCCGGTACTCTGGGTGGTCGTTGTGCGTCCCCTGTCGCGCACCGGTGGCTTCTCACCACTGCGTGCCGATGGCCGTCCTGGTGCGATCCCACTCGCCGGGCCGGGATGCTCCGACAGCCATCTCGGTCGGTCGCCCCTGCGCGCCCGGCCATGACACGCAACACGAGACAGAGGCCCACACCCGTGCGCACGTACACCCCGAAGCCCGGCGACGTCGAGCGGAACTGGTACGTCATCGACGCGTCCGACGTCGTCCTCGGCCGCCTGGCCACCCACGTGGCCACGCTGCTGCGCGGCAAGCACAAGCCGACGTTCGCGCCCCACGTCGACGGCGGCGACTTCGTCATCGTCGTGAACGCCGAGAAGATCGCCCTGACCGGCAACAAGCGCGAGACCAAGCTCGCCTACCGGCACTCCGGCTACCCGGGCGGCCTCCGTGCCACCCGCTACGCCGACCTCCTCGAGAAGCACCCCGAGCGTGCCATCGAGAAGGCCGTCCGCGGGATGCTGCCCCGTACGACCCTCGGTCGTCAGCAGCTGAGCAAGCTCAAGGTCTACGCCGGCCCCGAGCACCCGCACGCAGCCCAGCAGCCGAAGCCGTTCGAGCTGACCCAGGTGGCGCAGTAGGCCCCGGGCTGCTGCGGCAGTGACGAACACAGAACGCGAGGACATCGTGGCTCAGACCACCGTCGAGAACGACTACGAGGGCGACGAGACGCCCACCAGCTACACCTCGGAGAGCTCCGCTCCCGTCGGGCGCGGGCAGTCCCTGACCGCTCCCGGCCAGGCGCTCGGCCGCCGCAAGGAGGCCGTCGCGCGCGTCCGCCTCATCCCCGGCACCGGCCGGTGGACGATCAACGGCCGCCAGCTCGAGGAGTACTTCCCCAACAAGGTGCACCAGCAGCTGGTCAACAGCCCGCTGAAGGCCGTGGACGTCGAGGGTCGTTTCGACGTCGTCGCCCGCATCACCGGCGGCGGCGTCTCGGGCCAGGCCGGTGCCCTGCGCCTCGGCATCGCCCGTGCGCTCAACGCGATCGACGCGGAGCACAACCGCCCGGCGCTCAAGAAGGCCGGCTTCCTCACGCGTGACGCACGCGTGGTGGAGCGCAAGAAGGCCGGTCTGAAGAAGGCGCGCAAGGCGCCGCAGTACTCGAAGCGCTGATCCAGCGCTCGCTGCCGATGGCCCCGCGGGTCTGCCGACCTGCGGGGCCATCGGTGTGCTCGGGGGTCCCCGCCGGACGTGCGGCGCATGTGCGCCACGCCGCGCCGGGACCCGGAGGGACCACTGACGCCCGACGTACCGTGGACGCGGCCGCCGGGCGGGACGAAGGAGTCGTGTGATGGGTCGACTGTTCGGCACGGACGGTGTCCGGGGCCTCGCGAACCGCGACGTGACGGCCGAGCTCGCGCTCGACGTCTCGGTCGCCGCGGCGCACGTGCTCGCGAGCCGTGGCGCGTTCGAGGGGCACCGCCCCCGCGCGGTGGTGGGACGCGACCCGCGCGCGTCCGGGGAGTTCCTCTCCGCGGCGGTGGCCGCGGGCCTCGCCTCCGCCGGGGTCGACGTCGACCTCGTGGGCGTGCTGCCCACGCCCGCGGTGGCGTTCCTCACCGGCAAGCGCGGCGTCGACCTCGGCGTGGTGCTCTCCGCCTCGCACAACCCGATGCCGGACAACGGCATCAAGTTCCTCGCCCGCGGCGGCCGCAAGCTCGAGGACGACGTGGAGGCGGCCATCGAGGCACGCCTCGGCGACGACTGGGACCGCCCCGTGGGCGCCGACGTCGGCCGGATCCGCGTCGACGTGGGCCTGGCCGGCCAGCAGTACGTCGAGCACCTCGTGGGCACCATCGGCACGCGCCTCGACGGCCTGCGGATCGTCGCGGACTGCGCCAACGGCGCCGCCAGCGAGGTCGGCCCCGCCGCCCTGCGCGAGGCCGGCGCGGACGTCGTCGTCATCAACGCGTCCCCGGACGGCCGCAACATCAACGAGGACGCCGGCTCCACGCACCCCGAGCCGCTGCAGGCGGCGGTCGTCGCGGCGCACGCGGACCTGGGCGTCGCGTTCGACGGCGACGCGGACCGGTGCCTCGCGGTGGACGCGCAGGGCGACCTCGTCGACGGCGACCAGATCATGGGCGTCCTCGCGATCGCGCTGCACGAGCAGGGTGCGCTGCCGCACGACACCCTCGTCACGACCGTGATGAGCAACCTGGGCCTGCGGCTCGCGATGCAGGCCGCCGGGATCGCGACCGTCGAGACGGCCGTCGGCGACCGGTACGTGCTCGAGGCCATGCGCCAGGGCGGCTACGGCCTCGGCGGCGAGCAGTCGGGCCACATCATCATGGCGGAGCACGCCACCACCGGCGACGGCGTGCTGACCGCGCTGCAGCTGGCGGCGCGCGTCGCGTCGACGGGCCGCACGCTCCAGGAGCTCGCGGGCGTCGTCCGGCGCCTGCCGCAGACGCTCGTCAACGTGCCCGGCGTCGACCGCGCGCGCACGGACGACGGCCCCCTGCGCGACGCCGTGCAGGCCGCGGAGAAGCAGCTCGACGGCACGGGCCGCGTGCTCCTGCGCCCGTCCGGGACCGAGCCGCTCGTGCGGGTCATGGTCGAGGCCGGCACGCAGGAGGAGGCCGACCGCGTCGCGCACGAGCTCGCCGGCGTGGTGCGCGAGCGCCTGGCGCTGTGACGGACGACGCCGCCCGCACGGCACTGCGGACGCTGACGACGCAGGTGCTCGAGCGCGCCCGCGCCGCCGGGCCCGACGCCGTGGCGCCCATCGTGCAGGCGGGGCACCCGGCCCTGCGTACGCCGGCGCTGCCCTACGACGGGCAGCTCGCCGACGCCGAGCTCGGTGAGCTCGTCGCGCTCATGCACCGCACCATGCGGGCCGCGCCGGGCGTCGGGCTCGCCGCGCCGCAGATCGGCCTGCCGCTCGCGCTCGCCGTCGTCGAGGACCCGGGCGTGCCGGACCCCGATGTGGCCGCCGCGCGCGAGCGTACCCCGGTGCCGGCCCGCGTGCTCGTCAACCCGACGTACGCGCCCGTCGACGACGAGCGCGTCGCGTTCTACGAGGGCTGCCTGTCGGTGGTCGGCTACGTCGCCGTGGTCGCCCGGCCCCGCCGCGTGCGGCTCACGTGCCTGGACGAGCACGGCGCGGCCGTCGACGAGGTGCTCACGGGCTGGCCGGCGCGCATCGTGCAGCACGAGACGGACCACCTGCGCGGCACGCTGTACCTGGACCGCGCCGAGACGCGATCGTTGGCGGCCACGGACGGCCTCGGCGCACACTGGGCGTCGGAGCCGGTCCCGCACGAGGCCGCGCGCACCCTCGGGTTCGCGCTGCCCCCGCACGCCGGCTGAGGTCCGGGCGCCCGTCCCGGTCCGTCCCGCCGGAGGTGCGCGTGCGACCGTTCCTGTTCCTCGGCGTGCGTCCCGAGGACGCCGCCGCCGACGACGAGTACGCCGCCATGCTGCGGTGCACGGGCCTGAGCGAGGCGACGCTGCGGCGCGTGCGGCTCGAGGCCGCGCCGCTGCCGGACGTGGACCTCGACGCGTGGTCGGGGATCGTCCTCGGCGGCGGACCGTTCTGCGTCAGCGACCCCGAGGACGCCAAGTCGCCCGTGCAGCGGCGGGTCGAGGCCGACCTCGCGCGGCTGCTCGACGCGGTGGTGCCCGCGGACGCGCCGTTCTTCGGCGCCTGCTACGGCATCGGCACGCTCGGCCGCCACCAGGGCGGGCTCGTGGACCGGAGCCACCCCGAGCCCGTCGGCGCGGTGACCGTCGAGCTGACCGCGGCCGGTCGCGCCGACCCGGTGCTCGGCTCCGCGCCGCCGACGTTCGGCGCGTTCGTCGGGCACAAGGAGTCGTTGACGGTGCCGCCGCCGCACGCGGTCGTGCTCGCGTCGTCGGCGGGCGCCCCGGTGCAGGCGTTCCGGGTCGGGCGGCACGTGTACGCGACGCAGTTCCACCCCGAGCTGGACGTGGCCGGGCTGACGACGCGCGTCGAGGCGTACCGGTACGACGGGTACTTCGCGCCGGAGGAGGCGGCGGACGTCGTGGGGGCGGCGCGGGCGAGCGGCGTGCAGGTCCCCGGGGTGCTGCGCGCGTTCGTCGACCGGTACGCGCGCCCCGACCTCCTCCCGGGGAACGACACCGCGTCGCCGGGCGTTCACCCACGGACGGAGATCCGGGCGGCTCAGGGCTGAATCGGGGGGAAACCCCATGTCCTCGCCGTCGCGCGGGCCCTAGCGTGGGTCGTGCCGACCTCACCGAGGGGTGGGGGACGAGGGGAGCAGGACGTGGAGCAGTGGACGCTGGAGCTGGCGGGCTCGCCGTGGATCTTCCCGGTCCTCTACGCCTTCGCGACCATCGACGGGTTCTTCCCGCCGATCCCGAGCGAGTCGGTCGTCATCGCGCTGACGTCGCTGTCCGTGTCCACGGGCCGCCCGCTGCTGTGGCTCGTGGTCGTGGTGGCCGCGCTCGGCGCCTTCACGGGTGACCAGATCGCGTACCAGATCGGCCGGCACGTGCGGATCCGCGAGCTGCGGTGGTTCCGCGGCCGGCGCGGCCACGCGGTGCTCGACTGGGCGGAGCGGGCGCTCGCGACCCGTGGCGCCGCGTTCGTCATCGCCGCCCGCTACATCCCCATCGGCCGCGTCGCCGTCAACATGACGGCGGGCGCCCTCGGGTTCCGCCGCTCGCGCTTCGTGCTGCTCACCGGCATCGCCGCGGTGACCTGGGCGCTGTACTCGACGGCGATCGGCGTCGGCGCCGGCCACGTCCTCGGGCACGACAACCCGGTGCTCGGGGTCGTCGTCGGGGTGGTCGGCGGTCTCGTGATCGGCCTGGTCGTCGACTGGGTGCTCCGCCGGGTGACCGGTCTGTCGGCGCACCACGCCGAGCGCCGGGCGGGCGGGTCGGTGACACGGGTCCAGCGCGACGCGCTGCCCGCCGACGACGAGGAGGGTGTCACTGCGGCCCCCGTCGTCCGCGGCACGTCGGCGGCCTGACCGCCGGTCAGCGGCCGTCACGGTCGGTCGAGGTCACGATGACCTCACGATCGGGTGCGCTGTGACAACGATCCGGTATCGGCCGACCGGGTGACGTCCGCACCGGCCTAGGCTCACCCTCGGGGCGACTCCGGCGTCGTCCCTCCCCGCCCACGCGAGGCCCCCGGACCACGGGGGTCCACCGTCGTGCGCCCGGGGACGGAGCGGCACGGGGTGGACGGATGCGCAGGGGGCGGGGGGCGACGTGGGCGCTGCTCACGGCCGTCGTCGTGCTGCCCACCGCCGCCGCGTGCGCGCCGGGCGGCGGACCCGCGGGGGCGGCCGCGTCCGCGTCGCGGACGGCGCAGGTCCGCGCCGAGGCCAGCTGCCTCGTCCCCGAGGTGCTCCGCGCGCTCGCGCTCGAACCGCTCCCCGTGCCGACGGCGTCGCCCGCACCGCCCGTCGACCGGGGGACGCCCCCGGACGGGTTCGTCGCCGACACCGTGCTCGTGTGCGGGCGCGGCGAGCCACTGCGCGACAGCGCCGGCACGTGGCACTCCGTGACGTCGACCCGGCTCGAGGGCGACCTGACGGAGCTGCTGCGGCTCGTGGAGCGCCGCGCCACCCCGGAGCCGTGCGCGACCGGACCCGCGCCGCAGGTGTGGCTCGTCGACGCGCTCGACGACGCCGTGCTGCTGCCCGAGGGGCTCGCGTGCGCCGGCGACGGCGACGCGGTGGGCGGTGCGCTCGCGGAGCTCGACGTCGTGCGGCGCACGGAGGAGCCCGTGGTCCTCGCGGTCCCGGCCGACGCGGGTGCGCTCGGCCCGGGCGCACCCGGGGCGCGCGCCGCGGCGCCCTGACCCCTCCGGTCCGGCTGCCCGACCCCGCGGCGCCCGGCCCCTCCGGCGTCAGAGCTTGCGCAGGCGCACCCGCTGCACGGCGTGGTCGGGGCCCTTGGTGAGGACGAGCGTCGCGCGGGACCGCGTCGGCAGGATGTTCTGCTCGAGGTTCGGCGCGTTGATCGAGCCCCAGATCTCCTCGGCCCGCGCGACGGCCTGCGCGTCCGTCAGCGACGCGTACCGGTGGAAGTACGACTCCGGCCGCGCGAACGCCGTCGCCCGCAGCGACAGGAACCGGTCGACGTACCACTGCTTCACGTCGGACGTGCGGGCGTCGACGTAGATCGAGAAGTCGAAGAAGTCGCTCAGCGCGAGGTTCGACGCACCCTCGGCGGTCGGCCGTGCCGGCTGCAGCACGTTCAGCCCCTCGACGATGAGCACGTCCGGCTGGCGCACCACGACCTCCGCGCCCGGGACGATGTCGTACGTCAGGTGGTCGTACACCGGCACCGTCACCTCGGGCCGGCCCGCCTTCACCTTCGACACGAAGCGCAGCAGCGCGCGCCGGTCGTACGACTCGGGGAAGCCCTTGCGCTGCAGCAGGCCGCGTCGCTCGAGCTCGGCGTTCGGGTGCAGGAAGCCGTCCGTGGTGACGAGCTCGACGTGCGGCGTCGCCGGCCAGCGGGCGATCAGCTCGCGCAGCAGCCGCGCCGTCGTCGACTTGCCGACCGCGACCGACCCCGCCACGCCGATGACGTACGGCGTGCGGCCGACGTCCTCGCGCAGGAACGTGCTCGTCGCGCGGTGCAGGCCGCGCGTGCCCTGGATGTACAGGTCGAGCAGCCGGGACAGCGGCCGGTAGATCGCGTCCACCTCGGCCAGGTCGATCGGGTCGCCGAGCCCGCGCAGGCGCGCGACGTCGGCGTCGGTGAGGGGGAGCGGGGTCGACGCGGACAGGCGGGTCCACGCCTCGCGGTCCAGGTCGACGTACGGGGTGGCGGGCACCACGGTGGGGGGCGACGTCGGCACCCGTCGATTGTGGCGCACCGGGGGACCGCCGCCCGTCGGGGCGCGTCGCGGCCCGGCGTGACGGGCGGCACGCGCCCGTCCGGACCGCCGACGACCGCCCAGTCGTTAGGATCGTCGCCATGTGCGGGATCGTCGGGTACGTCGGGAGCCAGCAGCCGAGCGGTCGACCCCTGGAGGTCGTCCTCGAAGGGCTGCGGAGGCTGGAGTACCGGGGGTACGACTCCGCCGGTGTCGCGCTCGTGTCGCCGGGGGCGTCGCTCGCCACCGCGAAGAAGGCGGGCAAGCTCGCCAACCTCGTCGAGGAGATCGACTCCCACCCGATGCCCGCGGCCACCGCGGCGATCGGCCACACGCGGTGGGCGACGCACGGCGGCCCGACCGACGTGAACGCGCACCCGCACGTGTCGGACGGCGTCGCCGTGATCCACAACGGCATCGTCGAGAACTTCGCGACGCTCAAGGCGGAGCTCGAGGTCGCCGGCGTCGCGTTCACGTCGGAGACCGACACCGAGGTCGTCGCGCACCTCGTCGCGCGGCAGTACGCGCAGACGCCCGACCTCACCGTCGCGCTGCGCACGGTCGCGCAGCGGCTGCACGGCACGTTCACCCTGCTCGCCGTGCACGAGGACGACCCGACGACGGTCGTCGGCGCGCGGCACGACTCCCCGCTGGTCGTCGGCCTCGGCGACGGCGAGAACTTCCTCGGCTCGGACGTCAGCGCGTTCATCGCGTCCACGCGCGACGCCCTCGAGCTGGGCCAGGACCAGGTCGTCACCATCACGCCGACCGAGGTCACCGTCACCGACTTCGCCGGCACGCCCGTCGAGGCCCGCCGGTTCACGGTCGACTGGGACGCCAAGGCCGCCGAGAAGGGCGGCTTCCGGTCCTTCATGGACAAGGAGATCCACGACCAGCCGCAGGCGGTCGCGGACACGCTGCTCGGCCGCACCGACACGACCGGCCGGCTGGTGCTCGACGAGATGCGGATCGACGAGTCGGTGCTGCGCGCCGTCGACAAGATCGTCGTGGTGGCGTGCGGCACGGCCGCGTACGCCGGGCACGTCGCCAAGTACGCCATCGAGCACTGGTGCCGCATCCCCGTCGAGGTCGAGCTCGCGCACGAGTTCCGCTACCGCGACCCGGTCGTCGACGAGCGCACGCTCGTCGTCGCCGTCTCGCAGTCCGGCGAGACGATGGACACGCTCATGGCGGTCCGGCACGCGAAGGAGCAGGGTGCGACGACCCTCGCGATCGTCAACACCCACGGCTCGACGATCCCGCGCGAGTCCGACGCGGCGCTGTACACGCACGCCGGCCCCGAGATCGCGGTCGCCTCCACGAAGGCGTTCCTCTCGCAGATCACCGCGGCCTACCTGCTCGGCCTGTACCTGGCGCAGCTGCGCGGCAACAAGTACGCGGACGAGGTCGGGCAGGTGCTCGACGAGCTGCGCGCGATCCCCGACAAGATCCAGCAGGTCCTCGACCGGGCCGGCCGCGTGCGCGAGATCGCGCGCTGGATGGCGGACACGCAGTCCGTGCTGTTCCTCGGCCGGCACGTCGGCTACCCCGTCGCGATGGAGGGCGCGCTCAAGCTCAAGGAGCTCGCCTACATCCACGCCGAGGGCTTCGCCGCGGGCGAGCTCAAGCACGGGCCGATCGCCCTCATCGAGCCCGGGCAGCCGGTGTTCGTGGTGGTGCCGTCGCCGCGCGGGCGTGACTCGCTGCACTCGAAGATCGTCTCGAACATCCAGGAGATCCGGGCGCGCGGCGCCCGCACGCTCGTCATCGCCGAGGAGGGCGACGAGGCGGTCCGCCCGTACGCCGACGAGGTGTTCACGGTCCCGCAGACGTCCAGCCTGCTCGCGCCGCTGCTCGCGGTCGTGCCGCTGCAGATCTTCGCGTGCGAGCTCGCGACGGCCAAGGGCCTCGACGTGGACCAGCCCCGCAACCTGGCCAAGTCCGTCACGGTCGAGTGAGCGCGCGGGGGCGGGGCGTCGTCGTCGCGGGCCGCCGCGTCGGCGTCCGCCCGGCCCGCCGCGCGGGCGGCCGCGCGTGATCGTCGGCGTCGGCATCGACGTCGTCGACGTCGCGCGGTTCCTCGCGACGATCGAGCGCGTCCCCGGGCTGCGCACGCGCCTGTTCACGCCGGACGAGCGGGACCTGCCGCCCGCGTCGCTCGCCGCGCGGTTCGCCGCCAAGGAGGCGATCGCGAAGGCCCTCGGCGCGCCGCCCGGGATGAGCTGGCAGGACGCGACCGTGCGCCGGGTCGCGGGCGCGCAGCCGGTCGTGGAGATCACCGGGACCGTGCAGGCCCGCGCCCACGAGCTCGGCGTCGACCGGTTCCACCTGTCGATCTCCCACGACGCGGGCATCGCCTCGGCCGTCGTCGTCGCCGAACGCGACGCCTGACCTCGCGCGTCGCCTCGAGCGTCGCCCGGGCCGCCCCGGCGAGGTTCCGACCGGCGACGTCGCCGCCCCGGTACCGACCTCGCCGGGGACGGCGCGACCGCAGATATCGCACCGCGTCGAGCTCGTCGCATGTGCGTCGACCTCGTCACGGAGACCTGACGAGGTCGATGCTGGGGTGACGAGGTCGGCGCCGCGTGCGCCGAGGTCGCCGGTTCGGCGTCGACATCGCCGGTCGGGGGCGGCGATGTCGGCGCCGGAGCGGCGATCTCGACGGCGAGAGGGCTCGGCGGCGGGCCGGGGCGGGTGCGGGAGGCTGGACGCACGACGCCCCGGTGCTCGTCCGTGGGACGGGCGCCGGGGCGTCGGGCGGGTCGCGTCAGCGCAGGTGCGGGACGACCTCGCTCGTGAAGAGCTCGATGCCCGAGCGGTCGTACGCCGCCTCGGCGAAGTACGTGATCGCGTACGTCATGCCGAGGCCCTCGAGCTCGCGGAGCTTCTCGACGATCTGCTCCGGCGTGCCCACGAGCGGACCCCGGGACCACTGCGCGAACTCGCGGTCGGCGCTGTCCGGCACCGTCTGCCGCAGGTGCTCGTGGACCCACGCGAGGCGGTCGTCGACCTCGGCTTGGGTGCGGCCGATGACGACGTTGTAGTTGGCCGAGCGCGTGATCTCGTCGAACGGGCGGCCGACGGCCTCGCAGTGCCCGCGCAGGATCTCCGACTTGTGCGCGAAGCCCTCGGGCGTGCCGTCGAAGTTCGTGTAGGCGGCGTGCTGCGCGGCGATGCGCAGCGTCTTCTTCTCACCGCCGCCGGCGATCCACAGCGGCGGGCCGCCGGCCTGCAGCGGCAGCGGCGACAGCTGCGCGCCGTCGACCTGGTAGTGCCGGCCGTCGAGCGTCGCGACGCCGTCCGTCCACAGCCGGCGGAAGATCTGCACGCCCTCGTCGAGCATCGCGATGCGCTCGCCGGCCGTGGGGAAGCCGTAGCCGTACGCGCGCCACTCGTGCTCGTACCAACCGGCGCCGATGCCCATCTCGACACGGCCGCCGGACACGTGGTCCGCGGTCGTGGCGACCTTGGCGAGGTAGGCGGGGTTGCGGTAGCCCATGCACGTGCACATCTGGCCGAGGCGCACGCGCTCGGTCACGGCGCCGAAGGCCGTGACGAGGCTCCACGCCTCGTGCGTCGCCTCGCCGTTGGGCTCGGGCACGGCGTGGAAGTGGTCGTAGACCCAGATCGACTCGTAGGCGTCACCGGCGTCGGCCCACTGCGCGAGCCCACGCATGACGGGCCAGTGCTGCTGGGGGTCGATGCCGGTGAGGTCCTGCCGCCAGCCCTGGGGGATGAAGAGTCCGAAGCGCATGCGTCGCACGCTATACCGCGCCAGGGCACGGCTCCGGCCGGGTCGACGATCCGGACGCGGGCCGCCGCTCGCACGGTTCTCGGCCGCGGGCCAGGATGGTCGGGTGCTGCTCGCCCACGACCCCGACGACGTCCGCGCGGCCGAGGAGCCGCTGCTCGCGGCCGGTGCGCCGCTCATGGACCGGGCCGCGTTCGCCCTCGCGGTGCGGACGGCGCACGTGCTGCGGGCCGCACGGGGGCGGGTCGCCGGGGCGCACGTCGTCCTGCTCGTCGGCGCGGGGAACAACGGCGGCGACGCGCTGCACGCCGGTGCGCGGCTGGCGCGCCGGGGCGTGCGCGTCACGGCCCTGCTGGCGGCCCCGCGGGTGCACGCGGGCGGGCTCGCGGCGCTGGAGGCCGCGCACGGCCGTGTGGTGCGGGTCGACGACCTCGCCCCCGACGACCTCGCCCCTGACGACCTCGGCGCCGAGGACGCGACACCGGACGACGTCGCACCCGGGCGTGCGTCGGGCGAGCCCCCGGTCCCGTCCCAGGTCCCCCCGCTGCTCGCGCACGCGGACGTGGTGCTGGACGGGCTGCTCGGCATCGGGGCCCGCGGCGGCGGCGTGCGCGGGGCCGCCGGCACGCTCGTGGCGGCGCTCGCGGACGCGCGGTCCGCGGCGGGCCGGCCGCTCGTCGTGGCCGTGGACGTGCCGTCGGGCATCGGCGTCGCGGACGGCACCGCCGCGGGCGCGGTCGTGCAGGCCGACCTGACGGTGACGTTCGGCGCGGCCAAGCCGGGGCTGCTGCTGCCGCCGGCGGCGACCGCCGCGGGTGCGGTCGAGGCCGTGGACATCGGGCTGACCCTGCCCACGCGTCCCGCGGTCGCGCGGCTGGAGACCTCCGACGCGGCCGACCTGTGGCCCGTGCCGGGCGGGACCGCGCAGAAGTACTCGCGCGGCGTGCTCGGCGTCGTGGCCGGGTCGGCGGCGTACCCCGGTGCGGCGGTGCTGTCCGTGTCGGGCGCGCTGGGCGCGGGCGTCGGCATGGTGCGGTACGTCGGCGACGCGGGGCCGCAGGTGCTCGCGGCGCACCCCGAGGTGGTCGTGGGGGAGGGACGCGTGCAGGCGTGGGTGCTGGGCTCCGGCGTCGCGCCCGACGACGACGCGCAGCGCGACCGCGTCCGCACGGCCCTCGCGCACGCCGTCCGGCACGGCGAGCCGGCTGTCGTCGACGCGGGCGCGCTCGACCTGCTGCCGGAGCGCGTGCCCCCGCACGTCGTGCTGACGCCGCACGCCGGGGAGCTCGCGACGCTGCTGCGCGCCCGGGGCGACGACGTCGACCGCGCCGACGTCGAGGCGGCGCCGCTCGCGCACGCCCGTCGCGCGCACGAGCTCACCGGCGCGACCGTCCTGCTCAAGGGCGGCGTCACCGTCGTCGTCGGGCCGCACGGCACCGTGTACGCGCAGGCCGACGCGCCCGCGTGGCTCGCGACCGCGGGGGCGGGCGACGTGCTCGGCGGCGTCCTGGGCGCCGTGCTGGCGGGTCGCGCGGCCGACGTCCCGGCCGATCCGACGCTGCCGGCGGCGCTCGCCGCCCTCGCCGCGCTCGTGCACGGGCGTGCCGCCCACGAGGCGAACCCGGGCGGCCCGGTCGCGGCGTCCGACGTGGCCCGGGCCGTGCCGGCGGTCGTGCGCGCGCTGGTGGGCGCGTGACGGACGCGGCCCCGCTGCACCCGGCGCTCGTCGCCCGGGTCGACGCGCTCCTCGCCCGCGGCGGCCGCCGGCTGCTCGGGCTGGCGGGTCCACCCGGGGCGGGCAAGTCGACGCTCTCCGCGCAGGTCGCCGCGGTCTACGGGGACCGGTGCGTCGTCGTCCCGATGGACGGCTTCCACCTCGCGCAGAGCACGCTCGAGCGCCTCGGCCGGGCGGACCGCAAGGGGGCGCCCGACACATTCGACGCCGACGGCTGGGTCGCCCTGCTGCGGCGGCTGCGCGCCCCCGAGCCGGGGAGCACCGTGTGGGCGCCGGAGTACCGGCGCGACCTGCGGCACGGCGTCACCGGTGCCGTCGCGGTGCCGGCGGACGTGCCGCTCGTCGTCGTCGAGGGCAACTACCTGCTGCTCGACGCGCACGGCTTCGGGCCGGTGGCCGCCCTCCTCGACGAGTCGTGGTTCCTGGCGCCGGACGACGACGAGCGCCTGCGCCGCCTCGTGGCGCGGCACGAGCGGTTCGGCAAGTCGCCGGAGGCGGCGCGCGCGTGGTCGACGGGGCCCGACGAGGCGAACGCGCGGCTGGTCGCCGACGGCGCCGCCCGCGCGGACCTCGTCGTGCCGCCCGAGCTGCTGGGGTGACGTCCCGGACGACGCGGCGCACGGCGCCGCGGTGCGCCGGCCCGCGCGCGCCGCGGTGAGAGACTGGGACCCGTGAACGACTTCCCGGCACGCGTGGTCGTCGACCTCGGCGCGGTGCGCGGCAACGTCCGCTCGCTCGCCGCGCACGCCCCCACCGCGCAGGTCATGGCCGTGGTCAAGGCGGACGCCTACGGGCACGGGCTCGTGCCCGTCGCGCTGGCCGCGCTCGAGGGCGGCGCCACCTGGCTCGGCACCGCGCAGGTCACCGAGGCGCTGCACCTGCGCCGCGCCGGGGTCACCGGCGCACGCGTGCTCGCCTGGCTGTACGCACCGGGCGCGCCCCTGCGCGAGGCCGTCGAGGCGGACGTCGACCTGGGCGTCGCGGCGCCCTGGGCGCTCGACGAGGTCGCGGCCGCGGCGCGCGCCGCCGGGCGCACCGCCCGCGTGCACCTCAAGGTCGACACGGGGCTGAGCCGCAACGGGCTCGTCCCGGGGCAGCTGCCCGACGTGCTCGCCGCGGCGCGGGCGCTCGAGGCGGAGGGCGTCGTCGACGTCGTCGGCGTGTTCTCGCACCTCGCGCTCGCGGACGAGCCGGGGCACCCGACGGTGCGGGCGCAGGCCGACGCGTTCGCGCAGGCCGTCGGTGCCGTCGAGCGCGCCGGGGTGCGGCTCGAGGTCCGGCACCTCGCCAACGCCGCCGCGACCCTCACCGAGCCCGCGCTGCACTGGGACCTCGTGCGCCCGGGCATCGCCGTCTACGGCCTGTCGCCCGTGCCGCAGGTGGCGGGGCCGGACGCGTACGGACTGGTGCCGGCGATGACGTTCGAGGCCGAGCTCGCGACGGTCAAGCCGGTCCCCGCGGGCGCGGGCGTGTCGTACGGGCACCGGTACGTCGTGCCGCGCGACACCGTGCTCGGCGTCGTGCCGGTGGGCTACGGCGACGGCGTGCCGCGCCACGCGTCCGGCACGCAGGACCGGCCCGGCGGCCCGCTGCAGGTCGGGGGGCGGCGGCTCGGCGTCGCGGGACGCGTCTGCATGGACCAGGTCGTCGTCGACCTCGGACCCGGCGCACGCGACGCCGCCGGCGACCGGGTCGTCCTGTTCGGGCCGGGCACGGACGGCGAGCCGACCGCGCAGGACTGGGCCGACGCGGCGGGCACGATCTCCTACGAGATCGTCACGCGCGTCGGCGGCCGCGTGCCCCGCACCTACGTCGAGAGCGACCGGCCGGCCGGGGACGCCCCCGACGCCGTCGCGCACGCCGCCCACCCGTCCGTCCCCGTCCCCGGAGGAGTCGCGTGACCGCCCCCGACCACGTCGTCCGCCTGCCCGACGCCGACACGACCCGTGCCTGGGGGCGCGCGCTCGCGGGCGTGCTGCGCGCCGGCGACCTCGTCGTGCTCTCCGGCGACCTCGGCGCCGGCAAGACGACGCTCGCGCAGGGTCTCGGCGCGGGGCTGCACGTGCGCGGGCAGGTCGCGTCGCCGACGTTCGTCATCGCGCGCGAGCACCCGCCGCTGCCGCGCCCGGACGGGTCGCGCGGGCCCGCGCTCGTGCACGTGGACGCGTACCGGCTCGGCTCGTTCGACGAGGTGGAGGCGCTCGACCTCGACGCGAGCCTCGACGAGGCCGTGACCGTGGTCGAGTGGGGCGAGGGCTGGGTCGAGCCGCTGGCGGAGGACCGGCTGGAGGTCCGCCTGGAGCGGCCGCACGGCGGGCTCGGCGCGGACGACGACGTGCAGGACGCGGCGGCGGGCGAGCGCGTGCTCACCGTGCGGGCCGTGGGGGAGCGCTGGCGCGGGGTCGCGCTGCCGGGCGCGCCGGCGACGACGGAGGAGGGCGCATGACCTGGCTGGGCATCGACACGTCGGGGGAGGTCGCGGTCGCGCTCGTGCGGCCCGACGGGACCGGGGAGGCGCTCTCGGAGGACACGCCGCGCCGCCACGTCGAGCAGCTCGCCCCGTTCGTCCGCGAGCTGCTGGAGCGCCAGGGTGTCGGCCCGGGGGACCTGGAGGCGGTCGTCGTCGGCACGGGTCCGGCGCCGTTCACGGGCCTGCGGGTCGGGCTGGTGACCGCGCGCGTCCTCGGGCTCGCGCTCGGGGTGCCCGTGCTCGGCGTGCCGAGCCTGGACGCGCTGGCGGCGGCTGCGGCGCAGCGGCGGCTCGACGAGGGCACCCCTGTGCTCGTCGTCACGGACGCGCGCCGCCGCGAGGTCTACTGGGCGCGCTACGAGGTGCGCGGCGGGACGGCCGTGCCGGTCGGCGGTCCGGACGTCGCGGCGCCCGGGGACGTGCCGCGCGCGGACGGCGAGGTCGTGCTCGGCGCGGGCCGCGACCTGTATCCCGACGTGTTCGGCGCCCCGGACGCGCGGTTCGCGCCGGAGATGCCGTGGGAACGCGCACCGAGCCCGGTCCACCTCGTCCGTCTCGCGCAGCAGCGGGCGGCGGCCGGGCAGGACCTGCCCGTCGAGCCGCTCTACCTGCGCCGCCCCGACGCGCAGCCCCCGACCGCTCGCAAGCGGGTCCTGGCGTGACGTCGGCCGTGCCGGGCGCGCCGGCGGGCACCCCCGCCGGCGGCGCCGTCACGGTGCGGCCCCTCACCGTCGACGACCTGCCCGACCTCGTCCGCCTCGAGGGCGAGCTGTTCGGGGCGGGCGCGTGGTCCCGGGAGTCCCTGCGCGAGGAGCTCCGCGGTCCCGGGCGCACGTACGTCGGCGCGGTGCTGCCCGACGGTCGGCTCGTCGGGTACGCGGGCACGTGGTTCGACGGGTACGACGTCCAGGTCATGACGGTCGGCACGGACGCCGCCCACCAGGGCCGCGGCATCGCCCGGACGATGCTCGTCCACCTGCTCGACGCCGCCCGCGCGACCGGTGCCGAGGCGGCGCTCCTCGAGGTGCGGGTCGACAACGACCCGGCGATCCACCTGTACGAGAGCCTGGGCTTCACCCGGCTCGGCCGGCGCCGCGGCTACTACCAGCCGGAGAACGCCGACGCCTGGACGATGCGCCGGGACCTGCGCGCGCGCTGAGCCGCGCGGTGCCCGCACCCGACGAGGAGGACGCGATGACCGACGCCCCGACCCCCGCCCGCCGGCCCGACGACGCGGACGCGCTGCGCCGCGCCGTCCTCGTGGACGTCGACGAGCTGGCCGCGCTGCTCGCCGACGACGACCCGCCCGCGGTCCTCGACGTGCGGTGGGCGCTGGGCCGCACCGACGGGCGCGAGCAGCACCTCGCGGCGCACGTGCCCGGCGCGGTCCACGTCGACCTCGACACCGAGCTCGCCGCACCGCCGAGCCCCGCGGCCGGCCGGCACCCGCTGCCGGCGGTGGCCGACCTCGAGCAGGCGGCCCGCCGGTGGGGGCTGCGGGAGGGGCAGGCCGTGGTGGCGTACGACGCGGTCGGCGGCACGTCGGCGGCCCGCGTGTGGTGGCTGCTGCGCTGGGCGGGCCTGCGGGACGTGCGGCTCCTCGACGGCGGGCTGGCGGCGTGGACGGCGGCCGGGCACGCGGTGGAGGCGGGGGACGTCGTGCCGGAGCCGGGCGACGTCGTGCTCGCGGGCGGCCGGCTGCCGACGGTCGACGCCGACGGCGCGGCGGCGCTCGTCGACGCCGGCGTGCTGCTC
>NZ_JBFTEP010000004.1:0-59443 GCF_047229365.1 Cellulomonas pasadenensis
CGGTCGGCGGCCGCGGCGGACCTCACGGGCGGCGACGTGTCGGCGTTCGAGGCCCTGCGCGCGTGGCGCGCGGGCGCGGCCAAGGAGCAGGGCGTCCCGGCGTACGTGGTCTTCCACGACGCGACCCTGCGGGAGATCGCGACGCGCCGGCCGACGACGCGGGCCGAGCTCGGCACGATCGGCGGCGTCGGCGCCGCCAAGCTCGACCGCTACGCGGACGGGGTGCTGGCGACGATCGCCGCACTCGGCGACGACGCGGCCTGACGACCGCCGAGCGGGCTCGGCGGCGGCGCTCGTCCCGGAGCCGGCGCTCGTCCCGGGGTCGGCGCCGATGGGCGGGCCGGCGCCGGCGGGACAGGTGCGTGCCTCCGCGCCGCGTGTCCACGACGGCGTGTCGGCGTGGGGACGACCTGTCCTCCATGGCCGTACGCACACGAGGCGCACACCGTGCGTACGCCCGCGGGCGGGATTCTCCGCGCGTGTGCCGACACGCCGGGCGTGACGCTCCGGAGCCCCGAACGCCTCGCCCACCGCCACAGCCGCCGGCGGACGGGTGCGGCGACGCAGGGGCCCGACGGGTGCGGCGACGCAGGGGCCCGACGGGCGCGGCGAGGGGCGGCGAGCCCGCCGGGGTGGCAGGCGTCAGGCGGGGGCAGGGCCCGTCGACCCGCGGATGACCAGGTGCGTGGGCAGGACCGACGGGTCGCTGCCGTACCCGGCATACGGCCCGGTGCCCTCGAGCCGGGAGATGAGCAGGTCGGCGGCGAGGCGGCCGGCGCGCTCCATCGGGGACGCGACGGTCGTCAGGGCCGGGCGGACCAGGTCGGCGCCGAAGACGTCGTCGCAGCCCACGACGCTCATGCGGGCGGGCACGTCGACCCCGCGGGCGTCGAGCCGCTCGAGGATGCCGAACGCGAGCAGGTCGTTGAACGCCACCACGGCGGTGACGTCCGCCTGGACGGCGGCGTCGGCGGCCGCGGGCCCGGCCGTGCGCACCGGTGCGTACGGGCCGAGGACCGTGACGTCGAGGCCGAGGCGCGCGGCGGCGGGGTGCAGCGCGGCCTGCCGGCGGGTGTCGGACCACGACGTCCGGGGGCCGGACGCGTACGCGACGCGGCGGTGCCCCAGCGAGGCGAGGTGCTCGAGCGCCTGCACGAGGCCGCCGGGGGTGTCGATGAGCACGCTCGGCGCCGACAGGGACGGGCTCGTGCGGTTGACCGCGACGACCGGGAGGTCGGCGGCGAGCTCGGCGAGGCGCGCGTCGGCCAGGCGCGACGCGGCGAGCACGGCGCCGTCGACGGTGCCGCGCAGGCCGACGAGCGCACGCGCCTCGGCCTCGGCGGACTCCTCGGTGTCGACGAGCACCTGCACGTAGCCGCCCTCGCGCAGCCGCGCGCCCGTGCCCCGGACGAGCCCGAAGTAGAACGGGTTCGTGACGTCGGGGACGACGAGTGCCACCGTGGTGGTGCGCCCCGACGACAGCGCGCGGGCCGACGCGCTGGGCGTGTACCCGAGGGCGTCGGCCGCGGCGCGGACCCGCTCGGTGGTGTGCGCGCTGATGCGTCCGGGACGCGTGAGGGCGCGCGAGGCCGTCGACACGGCGACACCCGCCTTCTCGGCGACGTCGCGCAGCGTGGGCTGCCTGCTCACGCGGTCCTCCGTTCGCTGACGGGTCGTGACGGGCCCGGCGCACCGCCGCCGAGGCGGCGTGCCCGTGGCACATCGGGTGGCAAATCATGGCACACGATTGCCATGTCGCGGCAGCCCTGCCTACGCTCGCCGCAGCCCGCCGACGAGGTGCGGGCGGAGGGAGTGACGAGGATGTCCACCGCGATCCGCACCGCCGAGGTGCTGGTCTCCAGCCCCGGCCGCAACTTCGTGACCCTGCGCGTGGTCACCGAGGACGGCGTCGTCGGGCTCGGCGACGCGACGCTGAACGGCCGCGAGCTGTCCGTCGCCAGCTACCTGACCGACCACGTGGTCCCCCTGCTCATCGGCAGGGACGCGCACCGGATCGAGGACACCTGGCAGTTCCTCTACCGCAGCGCGTACTGGCGCCGCGGCCCGGTGACCATGGCCGCCATCGCCGCCGTCGACATGGCGCTGTGGGACATCAAGGCCCGCATCGCCGGCATGCCGCTGTACCAGCTGCTCGGCGGCGCCAGCCGCACCGGGCTCATGGCGTACGGGCACGCGTCCGGGCGGGACCTGCCGGAGCTGTTCGACTCGATCCGCCAGCACCTCGACGAGGGCTTCCGCTCGATCCGCGTGCAGACCTCCGTGCCCGGCATCACCGCCGTGTACGGCGTGGCCGCGCAGCCGTCGACGTCCGGCCGCTACGACTACGAGCCCGCGCAGCGCGCGCCGCTGCCCGCCGAGGAGGACTGGGACACCCGCGCGTACATGCGCCACCTGCCCGGCGTCTTCGAGGCCGTCCGCAACGAGTTCGGGCCCGAGCTGCCGCTGCTGCACGACGGCCACCACCGCATGACCCCGATCCAGGCGGCACGCCTCGGCAAGGACCTCGAGCCGTACGACCTGTTCTGGCTCGAGGACTGCACCCCGGCGGAGAACCAGGACGCGCTGCGGCTGGTCCGGCAGCACACCGTGACGCCGCTCGCGATCGGCGAGGTCTTCAACACCGTCTGGGACTACCAGACGATCATCCGCGAGCAGCTCATCGACTACGTGCGCTCGTCCGTGACGCACGCCGGCGGGATCACCTCGCTGCGCCGGATCGTCGACTTCGCCGCCCAGTACCAGATCAAGTCCGGCTTCCACGGCCCGACCGACATCTCGCCCGTCGGCATGGCGGCGGCGCTGCACCTCGGGCTGGCGATCCACAACTTCGGGATCCAGGAGTACATGCAGCACTCCCCGACGACGCAGGAGGTGTTCCGCACGTCGTTCACGTTCGTCGACGGCTACCTGCACCCCTCGGACGAGCCGGGACTCGGCGTCGTGCACGACGACGACGCGGCCGCACGGTTCCCGTACGAGACGGCGTACCTGCCGTTCAACCGGCTCAAGGACGGGACGGTGCACGACTGGTGACCGCGATGACGACGCAGGAGAGCTGGCAGGACGTCCCCTGGCAGGACCGTGGCTGGCACGACGCGTGGCTGCCCGACGCCGCGTTCCGGCCGCTCGGCTCCCGGCGGGTCCTCGTGGCACTCGGTCCCGACGCCGGGCCGGTCGGCGACACCGTGGTCGCGGAGGTGCGCCGGGCGACGCGGCTGTTCGGCGGCTCGCTGACGGTGAGCACGGCGGACGCGCCCGTCGAGGCCGAGGCGGTCGACGCGCACGACGTCACGCTGGTGGTCGCGGTCCGGGCGGCCGGCGTCAGCGGGGTGGCGATGCAGTTCCCGCACCCCACGACCGATCCGAACGCGCACCTCGTCGGGGCCGCGAGCGGCGGCGCCCTGGACGGGTCCGCGAGTGCACCGATCGGCGAGGAGGCGTTCCTGCTGGGGCGCCGCGGCGGCCGGGCCTACGTCGTGGCGGGCGGCCATCGCGGGCTCCTCTACGGCCTGCACGCCCTGGTCCGCGAGGGTGAGCGCGCCTGGGCGGCGGACGAGGACCAGGTGTTCGACCTCCCCGTGTCCTCCCTGCGCATGCTCGACCACTGGGACAACGTCGACGTGCACCCCGTCATGGGGCAGGTCGAGCGCGGCTACGCCGGCGGGTCGCTCTGGTTCGAGGCCGGGCGCGTGCGCGAGGACCTCACGCGCGTCGCCGCGTACGCGCGGCTGCTGGGCTCCGTCGGCATCAACGCCGTCTCGCTCAACAACGTCAACGTCGGCCGCACCGAGGCGCGGCTGCTCACGGACGGCCTGCCGGACGTGGCCCGGCTCGCCGACGTGTTCCGCCCGCACGGCATCCGCACGTTCCTGTCGGTGTCGTTCGCGGCGCCGATGACGATCGGCGGCCTGCCGACGTCCGACCCGCTCGACCCCGACGTGCAGCGCTGGTGGGCCGCGGCGGCCGACCGCGTGTGGGCGGCCGTCCCGGACTTCGGCGGGTTCGTCGTCAAGGCGGACTCCGAGGGGCAGCCGGGGCCGTTCGCGTACGGGCGCGACCACGCCGACGGGGCCAACATGCTCGCCCGGGCCGTCGCGCCGCACGGCGGCACGGTGTTCTGGCGGGCGTTCGTCTACAACCACACGCAGGACTGGCGCGACCGGTCGACCGACCGCGCCCGGGCGGCGTACGACCACTTCCACCCGCTCGACGGGCGCTTCGACGAGAACGTCGTCGTGCAGGTCAAGCACGGTCCGCTCGACTTCCAGACCCGCGAGGCCGTCTCCCCCGTCATCGGCGCGATGCCGCGCACGCGCGTGGCCGTCGAGCTGCAGGTGACGCAGGAGTACACCGGGCACCAGAAGCACGTCTGCTACCTCGGCCCCTGGTGGAGCGAGATCCTCGGCTTCCCCCTGACCGAGGGGGCGACGCGGACCGTCGCGCAGATCGCCACGGGGCTGCCCGGCGGGCCTGGGCGGACCGTGCACGGGCGGGAGGCCGCCGACCTGCGCGCCGGCGGCATCGTCGCCGTCGCCAACGCCGGCGACGACGTCTTCTGGACCGGCCACCCGCTCGCGCAGGCCAACCTCTACGCGTTCGCCCGCCTCGCGTGGAGCCCCGGGGCGAACCCGGTCGAGGTGCTCGACGAGTGGGTCGGCCTGACGTTCCCGGACGCCGACCCGCGCGTGCGGGACACGCTGCACCGCCTCATGGACGGGTCGTGGCGCACGTACGAGGCGTACACGGCGCCGCTCGGGGTCGGCTTCATGGTGACGCCCGGCTCGCACTACGGGCCGTCGGTGGACGGGTACGAGTACAGCCCGTGGGGCACGTACCACTTCGCCGACCGCGACGGCATCGGCGTCGACCGCACCCGCGCCACCGGCACCGGGTACACCGGCCAGTACGAGGCACCGTGGCGGGACGTCTACGAGGACGTCGCCACGTGCCCCGACGAGCTGCTGCTGTTCTTCCACCACGTGCCGTGGGAGCACCGCCTGCAGTCGGGCACGACCGTCGCGCAGCACGTGTACGACTCGCGCGCGGACGCCGTCGACGAGGTCGGGCGGATGGTCACCGCGTGGACGGACGTCGCCGGGCTCGTCGACGACGCCCTGCACGCGCGGGTCACCGAGCGCCTGGCCGAGCAGCTGCGCTCGGCCACGGAGTGGCGCGACCAGGTGCGCACGTACGTGTTCCGCAAGAGCGGCGTCCCGGACGCGTCGGGTCGCCCGATCTACTGACGCACCCGCGCGTGCGGCGGCGCGGGCTCGTGCAGCGTTGCGGACACCGGGGGTCCGCAACGCTGCACGCGCAGGACGGTCGAGCCGTGCGCGCGAGCCGTCAGCGGCCCGTGCCGTCGACCGCGTGCTCCTCGATCGCGGCGATCTCGTCCGCGGTGAGCGGCGCCGCGGACATCGCCTGCACGTTGTCCTCGAGCTGCGCGACCGAGCTGGCGCCGATGAGCGCCGACGTCACGCGCTCGTCGCGCAGGACCCACGACAGCGCGAGCTGCGCGAGCGACTGCCCGCGGCCCGCCGCGATCTCGTCCAGCGCCCGCGCCCGCGCCAGGTACGTCTCCGACAGCGCCTGCGACGAGAGGAACGGGCTCGCGCCCGCCGCACGGGACCCGGCGGGCGCCTCGCCGCCCAGGTACTTGCCCGTGAGCAGCCCCTGCGCGAGCGGCGAGAACACGATCATGCCGACGCCCAGGTCCCCGACCGCGTCGAGGAGCGACTCGCTCTGCCCCTCGCCGACCAGCTCGACGTGCCGGTTGAACATCGAGTAGCTGGGCTGGTGGATGAGCAGGCGGGTGCCCATCTCGCCGAGGATCCGGTGCGCCTCGCGCGTCTGCGCCGGCGTGTAGTTGGAGACGCCCGCGTAGAGCGCCTTGCCGCTCGTCACCGCGTGGTGCAGCGCGCCCATCGTCTCCTCGAGGGGCGTCGTCGGGTCCGGGCGGTGGTGGTAGAAGACGTCGACGTACTCGAGGCCCATGCGGCCCAGGGACGCGTCGAGCGAGGACAGCAGGTACTTGCGCGAGCCGCCGTCCTGGTACGGGCCCGACCACATGTCGTAGCCCGCCTTCGTCGAGATGACGAGCTCGTCGCGGTACGGCCGCAGGTCGCGCGCGAGGTGCCGGCCGAAGTTCTCCTCGGCGGCGCCCGGCAGCGGCCCGTAGTTGTTGGCCAGGTCCATGTGCGTGACGCCGAGGTCGAACGCGCGGCGCAGCACGGCGCGCTGCGTCTCGAACGGCGTCTGGTCGCCGAAGTTGTGCCACAGGCCGAGCGACAGCGCCGGCAGGTCGAGGCCGGAGCGGCCGGTCCGGCGGTACGTCATCGCGTCGTACCGGGCGTCGTCGGCGCGGTACGGCTGCAGGCTCGGCATCGGTGGCGTCCTCACGTGGGTCGGGGCGGCGCCCGCCTCGGGCACCGTCCGCCAGGCTAGCCGCGCCGCCCGAGCGCGTCGGCCGCCCGTCGCACCCACCACCGCTGCCAGGGCGTCTCGACGGCGCCGGGCCGGTAGTGCGCGCGCACCCAGTCGACCGCGTCGTCCGCGGGCACGCCGCCGAGCACGGCGAGGACCGCGAGCGCCGTCCCGGTCCGGCCGGTGCCGCCGGCGCACGCGACCTCGACGCGCTCGTCACCCGCCCGCGCGTGGGCCTCGCGCAGCGCCGCGAGCGCGTCGGGGGTCGACACGGGCAGCGCGAAGTCGGGCCAGCGCACCCAGCGGTGGTCCCAGGTGCGCGGCGGCGGGCGCCGGCCGAGGAGGTAGACGCCCAGCTCGGGGTCGGGGCCGTCGGGCGACGCTGCGCGCAGGCCGCGCCCGCGCACGGACCGGCCGTCGGGCAGCACCACGACACCCGGTCCCGGCGTCCACGCGCCCACGCCGCACCTCCGTCCGCACCCGGCCTGCCCGCGCGCCGATCGGACCGCACCGCGCCACCCGCGGTCAAGCCCCGACCACCGGACGCCGTCACCGGTGCGCCGCCGGCACCGGCGCGCCGACCACCCCGTCCCCCTCCTCCCCCCTCGACGGACCGCCCTCGCCGAGTGCGGTCGATCCCACCGAGTGCGGTAGTCGTACCTGCCGCACTCGGTGCGACGTACCGCACTCGGCGGACGCGCGGGGGACGCGCGCAGGGGGCGGGCGTGCGCGGGGTGCGCGGGTGCGCGGGCGGGGCGGGCGTGCACGACGACGCCCGGCCGCCGGCGGGTGCCGGCGACCGGGCGGTCGCGGTGGTGCGTGGGGGTGCGTCAGCGGTGGTGGTGCGACCCCGGCTCGGCGACGTGCGCCGAGTCCTCCGCCGCGTCCCCGTCCTTGCCACGCGTGGCGTAGAGGCTCGTCGCGGTGACGACGCCGAGGATCGCGACGATGACGACGAGCGACCACACGGTCGGCACCTCGGGGGTGGCCGGCCAGATGCCGTGCGCCCAGTGCAGGACCAGCTTGACGCCGATGAAGCCGAGGATCGCGGCGAGGCCGTAGCCGAGGTGCACGAGCTTGGACAGGGCGCCCTGGAGCACGAAGTACAGGGCGCGCAGGCCGAGCAGCGCGAACGCGTTGGTCGCGAACACGAGGTACGGGTCGCCGGTGATGCCGTAGACGGCGGGCACGGAGTCGACCGCGAACACGATGTCGGTCGCGAACACGGCCACGACGACGACCGCGAGCGGCGTGAGCATCCGCTTCCCGTTCTCGACGACCGAGAACCGGGTGCCGCGGTAGTCGTCGGTCACCGGCATGAAGCGGCGGATGAGCTTGACGGACCGCATGTTCGCGACGTCGACGTCGTGGCTCGCGCCCGACACCTGGTCACGCAGGATCTTCACGCCCGTGAGCAGCAGGATCAGGCCGAACACGAGGAACGCGATCGCGAAGTTCGCGAGGAACGCCGCGCCGAGCGCGATGAAGATGCCGCGCAGCACGAGCGCGCCGATGATGCCCCACAGCAGGACGCGCTGCTGCAGGACCGCGGGCACCGCGAACGCGCTGAGCAGGAGCATGAACACGAACAGGTTGTCGACGGACAGCGACTTCTCGACCAGGTACCCGGTGAGGTACTCGACGCCGGTCTGCTGGCCGTACTGCGACCAGATCCAGCCGCCGAACGCGAGCGGCAGCGCGATGTAGAAGGCCGACCAGCCGGCCGCCTCCTTCATCGACACCTCGTGCGGTTTGCGCGTCACGAGGAAGTCGAGCGCGAGCAGCGCGATCACGCCCGCGATGGTGACGCCCCACAGGGTGGGGGTCGCGATGGTGCTGATGGCCGAGCCGGACGCGGCGTCGGCGGCAGCGAGAACTGGGGTCAACGGAGTCTCCTACCGGGAAGTGGTGTGGCTCCGAGGTCTCCTTCACCCGCCTGCGGCGGGCCACCGCCCGAGGTCGCACCGGGTGCGCCGTACTGACCGGGTCGGTGCGGGGAAGTACTCCCCTCGACGGGGACAGGGTACGGGACGCGGGCCCGCCCCGCGTCAGCAGGCGGCGCCCTGCCGCAGCACCATGACCTGCGCCGGCGCGAGCGTCAGCTCCTCCCCCACGGCGACCTCGCGGCCCGTGAGCAGGTCGGTGCCGCCGACCTCGAGCGTGACGGTGCGCAGGGCGTCGCCGTGGTGCAGCAGGAAGCGGTAGCAGGTGCCGTCGGGCGCGACGCGGTCGGCCACCTCGACGCCGTCGTCGTCCGCGTGCGGACCGACCAGCCCGTGCCGGTCGAGCACCGCGCGCAGCACGGCCGCGACGCCGTCGTCGTCGAGACCCGTACCGACGTGCCACGCCGCGCCCGCGCCGCGGGCCGCCCGCGTGACGGCCGGCGTGCCGGCGTAGAAGTCGGCGCCGTACGTGCCGACCACCTCGGTGCCGGCGTGCGGCACGAGCAGCTCGAACACCAGCTCCGCGTCGTGCACGGCCTCGGCCCCGCCCAGGCGCAGCGTGACGGGGTTCGCCGCGCCCGGCGCCGCCGAGTCGGTCTCCTCGACGCGCACGCCCAGCAGCCGGTCCAGCGGCGGCTCGCCGAGGAACGCGTTCGTGCCCTCGTCGACCCGCCCGCCGTAGAACGTCGTCACGAGGGACCCGCCGCCCTCGACGTGCGCGGTCAGCCGCTCGACGACGTCGCCCTTGAGCATGTGCAGCAGCGGCGCGACGACGACGTCGTACCGCGACAGGTCCGCGGTGACCGGCACCACGTCGACCTGCACGTTCGCGTGCCACAGGGCGCGGTGGTACCGCAGGAGCGTCGCGACGTAGCCCACGTGCCGGTTGTACCCGTCGGTCATCTCGACGGCCCACCACGAGTCCCAGTCGAGCAGCAGCGCGACCCGGGCCGGCGTGCGGGCGCCGAGCAGCGCGTCGCCCGTCACGGCCAGCGCGCCGCCGAGCTCGGCGACCTCGCGGAACACGCGCGTGTCGGTGCGGCCCGAGTGGTCGAGCACCGCGCCGTGGTACTTCTCGCACGCGCCGCGGGACTGCCGCATCTGGAAGTACAGGGTCGCGTCGGCGCCGTGCGCGACCGACTGCCACGTCCACAGCGCGAGCACGCCGGGGCGCTTGACCGGGTTGACGTCGCGCGACGCCGTGATCGACGGCGTCTGCTCCATGATCCAGAACGGCTGGCCGTCCTTCAGGCCGCGCATCGCCGCGTGCGTGGCGGCCATCCGCGCGGCCGTGCGCACCGGGTCGTCGGCGGGCGGGTAGTTGTCCCACGACGCGAAGTCCAGGTGCTCGGCCCAGCGGTGGTAGTCGACCGGCTGGTAGAGCCCCATGAAGTTCGTCGTGACGGGCGTCGTCGCGTCGTGCGCGCGGATCGCGGCCTTCTCCGCGACGAAGCCGCCGAGCAGCGCGTCCGACAGGAAGCGGCGGTAGTCCAGGCTGATGCCCTGGAACGCCGTGTGGTTCGGGCCGCGCCAGTGCTCCGACAGCATCGACGGCGCCGGGATCTCGTCCCAGTCGGTGAACACGTGCGACCAGAACAGGGTGCTCCAGGCGTCGTTGAGCCGGTCCAGCGAGCCGTACCGCTCGCGCAGCCACACCCGGAACGCGGCGGTGCACGCCTCGCACCAGCAGCCGCCGCCGTACTCGTTGCCGACGTGCCACGCGACGACCGCCGGGTGGCCGGCGTACCGCTCCGCGAGGCGGTCGGCCATCGCGACCGACAGGCGCCGGAAGTCCGGCGACGACGGGCAGTGGTTGTGGCGCTGGCCGTAGACGTGCCGCCGCCCCTCGAAGTCCACGCGGCAGGCGTCCGGGTAGGCGCGCGCGAGCCACGGCGGCATCGCGCCGCTCGGCGTCGCGAGGACGACCTGCCGCCCCTCGGCGGCGACGCGCTCGACGATCGCGTCGAGCCGCGAGAAGTCGTACGTGCCCTCCGCGGGCTGCAGGTGCGCCCACGCGAACACCCCGACGGTGAGCGTCGAGATCCGCGCCGCGGAGAACGCCGCGTGGTCGGCGTCCCAGACGTGCTCGGGCCACTGCTCGGGGTTGTAGTCACCGCCGTAGCGCAGGTGGTCGGACAGCGGGAGACCGGGGCCGTGCAGGGTCATGCGTGAGGACCTCGTCCGTGGTCGGTGGGGCGGGTGAACCGGGCGGTCGCGTCACGCAGCACCGGTGCGGCGTTGCGCGTGAGGGCGAGCGCGAAGGGGCCGAGCAGGGCGACGAGCACCCAGTCGGACGTGAGCACGACGACGCCGACGCACAGCACGAGCAGCGACAGCGTGCCGAGGGTGACGAGCGGCCGTGCGGCCAGGTAGTACGCGGCGAGGCGGGCGACGTCCCGCGTCCGCAGGCTCAGCGTCGCCGAGAGCACCAGCGCGTTCGCGGCCCACAGCAGCAGGGCCGCCGCGACGACGGCCAGCACCACGCCGTACCCGGCGGGGACGCGCGCCTGCCCGAGGTTGCCGGCGGTGAACCCGACGACCGCGAGCACGGCGACCGTCGGCACCCACCAGCGCAGGACGTCGAGCGCGTTCAGCCGGTACCCGCGCCAGAAGTGCCGGCCGGGCCCGAGGTCGCGGTCCCCGAGGAACCGCCGCCACGCGAACACGGCCGCCGCCAGCGCGGGCGCGAGCGGCACGGCCGCGAGCGCCACGAGCGGCGCGTTGCTCGGGTCGGAGAGGAGCAGCGGGACGACGGCGAGCGGCAGGCCGCCGGTGAGCACGGTGAGCCCGCTCACCGTCAGCACCCACCACACCACCGCGGCCCCCCGCGACAGCGGGCCGGCACCGATCTCGTCGTCCGGGGCGCCGCGTCGCGCCCCCGCACCGTCGTAGGTCATGGCGGTCATGCTCGCAGCCGCTCGTGCGGCGCCACGAGCCGGTCGTCGTCGACGCCCAGCGCGCGCCGGTCGTCCAGCCCCTCGTGGTGCGTGGGCGTCACGGGCAGGACCTCGACGAACGTCACCTCGTGCCGGGACAGCACGAGGTCCAGGTCGACGCGGGCGTCGTGCACGGGCGCGTGGGCGTGGGACGTCGCGGGCGTCGCGCACGCGCGCAGCAGGTCGAGCTCGCGCGCGGTGGGCGAGAACGGCCGGCCGAGCTCGCGCCACGCGGCGAACGCGTTGCCGTCGTGCTCGTTGACGCGCTCGCGGTGCACGAACGCGGCCGGGACGCCGGCCGGCACGGGCAGGGAGAGCGAGACGCGGTGCTCGGCGGGCGCGTCGGCGGCGTCCGTGCCGCCCACCGGCTGCCACGCCAGCACGGTCACGCGGCCGTCGGGGTCGACGCACACGAGGTGGTCGTCGCCGCGCGCGAGCACGTCGCGGCCCATCCGGGCCATGAACGCGTACAGGTGGTACGTCGGCTTGGCCACCTGCCGGTGCGTCAGCATGCCGAAGCCACCGTGGAAGAACGACGTCGGCACGTTCGTCTCCTCGAAGACGTCGCAGAACGTCCAGTAGGAGAACGAGTCGACGAGGTCCCCGCCGGCCGCCAGCACGGGCGCGAGGTACGCCGCGTTGTACGCCGTGTCGTGCACGGGGTTGTCCGGGCGGTACGACGTGTTGAACTCGGTGATGTGCACCGGCAGGCCCGCGAGCGGCGTGCCCGCGACGTGCCGGCGCGGGGCGTCGAACTGCTCGAGCAGGTGCTGCGGCGGCATGAGGGTCTGGTACGTGCCGAACGGCACGTGCTGCGCCGGCCCCGACGTGTACGCGTGCCGGGACAGGAAGTCGACCGGCACGTCGCGCGAGGTCACGAAGTCCGTGAACGGCGCCCACCACTCGTCCGAGCCGGGCGAGAGGGCCGGGCCGCCCACCTGCAGGTCCGCGTCGACGTCCTTCACCGCGCGGGCGGTCGCCTCGTAGAGGCGGAGGTAGGCGTCCTGGTCGGCGTCCTTCCAGAAGACCGTGAGGTTCGGCTCGTTCCACACCTCGACCGGCCAGTGCCGCACCTCCTCGATGCCGTACCGGTCGATCTGGTGGCGCAGGACCGCCTGCACGAGCGCGACCCACGCGCGCTCGTCGCGCGGCGGCGTGATGTTGCCCTTCCACCAGAACACCGTGTCGTCGCCCGACGCGAGCTGCGACGGCATGAAGCCCAGCTCGAGGAACGGCCGGATGCCCACCGACAGGAAGTAGTCGTGCACCTGGTCGACGTAGGTCGACGCGTACCGCGTGTACGTGCGGCCGTCGACCTCGTCCGTGCGCAACGCCGCCATGTCGTCCGAGAGCAGGCCGTGCCCGCGCACGTGCCGGAAGCCGATCTCCCGCTGCACCTGCGTCAGCGAGTCGCGGTAGTCCGCGCGCAGGGCCAGGTTCATGCGCCCGGTGCCGACGCAGGCGCGCCAGGCGTCGGGCAGGGGGCCGCTGGGCTGGGTGGGGACGACGGTGCGCACGGGGACGGTCCTTCCGGTCGTTCGCGGTCAGGTGCGGCGTGCACGGGCACGGCTGGAACGGGACGGCCCGGTCCCTGCGAGCAGGGACCGGGCCGTCGCGTCGGTCGGTCGCGTCAGCCGTTCGCCTCGGCGAACCGCTGCTGCGCGCCGTTCACGACGTCGAGGTACTGCTGCATGTTCTTGCCCTCGAGCTCCGTGACGTACGCGTCCCACTCGGACAGCGGGCGCTGGCCGAGGATGAACGCGGCGGTGTTCTGGTAGACGTGGTCGCGCAGGGCCGTCTGCCAGAGCGAGACCTGCTCGCGCTCGAGCTCGTTCAGCGGCGCGGGCGGCGCCACCGGGGCGAGCTCCTTGTCGGACATCGACTCGACGAAGTCCACGACCTCCGGCCGCAGCATCGACCGGTCGAGGTCGTCCGTGGAGCCGTGCTCGAGCATCCAGACGCCGTTGTGGTACCCGTAGTCGACGTTGAGCGCCTTCGGCGCGCCGGGGTTGAGGCCGTTCTGGTCGATCTCCGGGTTCAGCGTCCGGGTGTCGCCGTCCTTCGTGTACGTCTCGCCCTCGACGCCCCACTTGGCGAACTCGAGGCCCTCGTCGGAGTAGTACAGCCAGTCGAGGAACTGGAGCATCGCGAGGAAGTCGTCCTCCTCGGCCGCCGTGGACGACAGCATCAGCCCGCTGACGAGGCGCTGACCGCCCTCGATGTCACCGGCGGGGCCCGCCGGCACGCGGATCATCGCGACCTCGCCCGTCGTGCCGAGCTCGGTCAGCGTGCTGCGGATCTTGAGGATCTCCTGGTCGTTCGTGAGCTGCGCGAACGTCTGGCCGGAGCCCATCTTCTGCAGGGCCTGGTCGTCCTCCTGCGTGAGGCTCTCCGGGTCCATGAGGCCGTCCGCGATCAGCCCGTTGTAGTACTCGAGCAGGTTGCGGTACTCGTCCGTGGCGCCCGCGTAGACGAACTCCTCGGCGTCCTCGTCCCACTGCACGCCCTCGCCGAAGCCCCAGCCGGCGATGGTGCCGAAGGCCGGCGCCGCGACGTTGAGCGTGGCCTCGAGCGGGCCGTTAGCCGACCACCGGTCGGAGATCGGGTACTGGTCGGGGTACGCGGCCTTGACCTTCTCGAGGTCGGCCTTGAAGTCCTCGAACGTCTCGGGCTCCAGGCTCAGGCCGAGCTGGTCCCACACGTCCTTGCGGACGGCGTACGTGTACATCGGCCGGACCGACTCGCGCAGGCCGGGCAGCAGGTAGTACTTGCCGTCCTCCTGGCGCAGGCGGTCGATGTCCGCCTCCAGGCCCCACCTCTCGACCTTGTCCTGGAAGTTCGGCATGTGCTCGACGTAGTCGCTGACGGGCAGGATCGCGCCGCCGGCGACGAAGGGGACCTCCTGGCCGGGGTACGTCACCGAGATGATGTCGGGGGCGTTGCCCGCGCCGATCGCGATGGACTGGGCCTGCTGCCAGTCGGACAGCGGCGCGGTCTGGATGTCGAACTCGACGTTCTGGTTCTCCTGCAGCTTCGTCAGGATGTCCCAGTCGGCCTTGAGGGGGTAGTTCGGGTGGTCGCGGTACATGAGCCCGAACGTCACCGGCTCGGTGGCCTTGAAGGTCGTGCCGACCTCGTAGTCCTCCATCGCGCCGACCTGGCCGAGCTCGCTGGCCTCGGGGGTGTCGCCGCCCTCGCCGCCGCCCGAGCCGCCGGAGCAGGCGGCCAGGGTCAGGGCCAGGGTCGTCGCGGTCGCGACGACCGCCAGCGGCCGCCTCGTCGTGGTCCTCATCGTTCTCCTTCCGAATGGAACGCCGTCGTCCTGCATCCGAGTGGGCCGCGGGCCGGGACGGACCGCGGGGCGTGCGTCACTGCTTGACCGAGCCGAGCATCACGCCCGACACGAAGTACCTCTGGATGAACGGGTAGAGGCACACGATCGGCAGGACGGTGAGGAGCATCGTCACCGCCTTGACGTTCGCGGCGATCTGCGTCGCCTCGGCCGACCCGGCGGCACCGTCCACGCTGGTCGCACCCGCGATGAGGTTCCGCAGGTAGACCGTCACCGGGTACAGCTCGCGGTGGTCCATGTAGAGGAACGCGGCGAACCACGAGTTCCAGAACGACACCGCGTAGAACAGCACCATCGTCGCGATGACCGCCTTGCTCAGCGGCAGGACGATGCGCCACAGCTTCCCGTACGTGCTCAGGCCGTCGATCTCGGCGGCCTCCTCGAGCTCGGTCGAGAAGCTCTCGAAGAACGACTTCATGACGAGCAGGTTGAAGACGCTGATCGCGTTGGGGAGCGCGATCGCCCACACGGAGTTGCGCAGGCCGAGCTCGTTCACGAGGACGTAGTTCGGGATCAGGCCGCCGTTGAAGAACATGGTGAACACGGCGATGCCGATGAACACCGTGCGGCCCTTGAGGTGGTGCTTGGAGATGGCGTACGCGAACGTCGTCGTCAGCACCATCGCCACGAGCGTCGCGACCACCGTGTAGTAGACGGTGTTCTGGTAGTTGCGCCAGAACATGCCGTCGCTCATCACGAGGTCGAACGTCGTGAGGTTGAAGCCCTTGGGCCACAGGTTCACCTGGCCGGCGTTGATGTACGCCTCGGAGCTGAACGCCTGCGCGGCCAGGTTGACGAACGGGTACAGCGTGACGGCCGCGATGATCACGAGCAGCGTCGCGTTGACCACGCGGAACGCCGTGTAGGCGCGCGTGTCCTTGACCCCCCGCACGGTGGAGGCGGACAGCCGCTCGTCGAGGCGTGTGACGTCGGTGGTCACCACAGGGACGCTCCCACCACTCGGCGCGAGATCGCGTTGGCGGACAGGACGAGGGTGAGGCCGATGATCGCCTCGAACAGGCCGATGGCCGTGGCGTAGGAGAACTGGCTGGACCCGATGCCGACGCGGTACAGGTACGTCGCGATGACGTCGGCCGTCGGGAACAGCAAGGGGTTGTAGAGCAGCAGGATCTTCTCGAACCCGACCGCCATGAACGTGCCGATGTTGAGGATGAGCAGCACGACCATCGTCGGCCGGATGCCGGGCAGCGTGACGTGCCAGGTCTGGCGCCAGCGGTTCGCGCCGTCGATCCGCGCGGCCTCGTAGAGCTGCGGGTCGATCGTCGACAGGGCGGCGAGGTAGAGGATCGTGCCCCAGCCGACGGTCTGCCAGATCTCCGAGCCGATGTAGACGGTGCGGAACCACTCGGGCAGCTGCATGAACGCGACCGGGCTGCTGCCCAGCGCCGTCATGACCTGGTTGATGGTGCCGCGCACCGCGGTCAGCTGGAACACCAGGCCGGCCACGATGACGACCGACATGAAGTGCGGCAGGTACGAGATCGTCTGGATGATCCGCTTGAACCGGCTCGAGCGCAGCTCGTTGAGCATGAGCGCGAGCACCACGGGCAGCGGGAAGATGATGACGAGGCTGAGCACGCCGAGGACCAGCGTGTTCTGGAAGACGTTCCAGAACGTCTGGTCCTGGATGAACATCCGCACGTAGTGCAGGCCCACCCACTCCTCGCCGAAGATCGATCCGCCGGGCCGGAACCGGCGGAACGCGATGACGTTCCCCAGCATCGGCACGTAGCGGAAGATCGCGAAGAACACGAGCGGCAGGACGAGCAGCGAGTAGAGCTGCCAGTCGCGGCGCAGCGCCTTGCGCCAGCTGGTGCGGGCGCCGCGGTCGTGCCGGCGGTCGCGGCCGAACCGGCGTCCCGGCGCGGCGGCACCGGCGACCATGCCGATGGTGGCCGCCGCGGCGGGTCCGGAGCCGCCCCCGGTCGGCGTCGCCGACGTGGTCTGCCCCGCGGGCAGGGGGTCGTGCACGGTCATGAGGTCACCGCCCTGGAGGTGGTGGGGAGCACGCGTGCCGTGCTCAGCAGGTGACGGTCGTCGCCGACCGTCCGGACGGGGCCGTCCACGCGCAGGCGGACGACGTGCTCCGCGTCGGCGCTGGAACGGGCGAGCCGCAGCTCGACGTCGCCGGGCTCCACGACCCGGGTGCCGTCGCGGCGCGGGAACGACGCCAGGTCGGCGTGCACCGTCAGCTCGACGGTCGCGCGCTCCCCCGGCGCCAGGTCGACCCGCGCGAGCCCGACGAGCCGGACGACGGGACGCACCGCCGACGCGACCGGGTCGTGCAGGTACAGCTGGACGACCTCGGTGCCCGCGCGGTCGCCGTCGTTCGTGACGTCGACGGCCACGCGGGTGGTGCCGTCGACCGGCCAGACGTCGCCGTCGAGGGCGCGCGCGCCGGACCACGTGAACGTCGTGTACGACAGGCCGTGGCCGAACGGGTACAGGGGTGTCGGGTCGACGTCGGAGACGCCCGAGCGCCGGCCGAGCGGCTGGGACAGGTACGTCCCGGGCTGCCCCGACGGGTCGCGCGGCATGCTGACGGGCAGCCGGCCCGACGGCGCGACCTCGCCCGTCAGCACCTCGGCGACCGCCTGGCCCCCGCGCTGCCCGGGGAAGAACGCCTGCACGACCGCGGCCGCGCCCTCGGCGAGGTCGCCGACCGCGTAGGGCCGCCCGGTGAGCAGCAGGAGGACGACCGGGGTGCCGGTCGCGAGGACCGCGCGCACCAGGTCGCCCTGCTGCCCGGGCAGGTGCAGGTCGGTGGCGTCGCAGCCCTCGCCCGACGTGCCGCGGCCGAACAGGCCGGCGCGGTCCCCGACGGCGACGACGACGACGTCCGCGTCGCGGGCCGCCGCCACGGCCGCGTCGAGGCCCGACCGGTCGTCGGACTCGACGTCGCAGCCGCGCGCCGTCGGCACGTCGCCGAGGCGCTCCCGCAGCGCGGTCAGCACGCTCGGCACGTCGACGCCCATCGGGACGTCCGGGTGCTGCGCGCCGACGTGCGCGGGGAACGTGTAGCAGCCGAGCATCGCCATCGGGTCGTCCGCCAGCGGGCCGACGACGGCGACGCGGGTGCCCGGTGCGAGCGGCAGGACGCCGTCCCGGTTCTCGAGCAGCACGACCGACGCGCGCGCCAGCCGCAGCGCGACGTCCTGGCTCACCGGGTCGTCGAGCGTCACGGCGTCGCCGGCGGGCGGCTCCGGGTCCCAGTCCTCGTCGAGGAGGCCGAGCTCGGCCTTCTGGTCGAGCACGCGGCGCAGCGCGCGGTCGACGAGAGCCGCGTCCACCGACCCGTCGCGCAGCGCCGCGAGCAGCGGTGCGCCGTACGCGTCGACGGACGGCAGCTCGACGTCGACGCCGGCGCGCAGCGCGAGCCCGGCGGCCTCGCCGCGGGAGCCGGCGACACCGTGCAGGCTCTGCAGGAACGCGACGCCGAAGTAGTCGGCGACGACGGTGCCCTCGAAGCCCCAGCGCCCGCGCAGCAGGTCGGTGAGCAGCCACTCGTCCGCGGCGGCCGGCACGCCGTCGACCTCGGCGTACGAGTGCATGACGGAGCGGGCGCCGCCGTGCCGCAGCGCCATCTCGAAGGGCGGGAGGATCACGTCGGCGAGCTCGGCCGGGCCCATCGACACGGGCGCGAGGTTGCGCCCGGCGCGGGACGCCGAGTAGCCGGCGAAGTGCTTGAGCGTCGCGACGACGCCGGTGCTCTCGAGGCCGCGCACGTAGGCGGCGCCGACGAGGCCGACGAGGTACGGGTCCTCACCGATCGTCTCCTCGGTGCGGCCCCAGCGGTAGTCGCGGGTGACGTCGAGGACGGGCGCGAGGCCCTGGTGCACGCCGGCCGCGCGCATCGACGCGCCGATCCGGGTCGCCATCTCCTCGACGAGGGCGGGGTCGAACGACGCGCCCCACGCGAGCGGCGTCGGGTAGGTGGTCGCGGTCCAGGCGGCGAAGCCGGTGAGGCACTCCTCGTGCACCTGGGCGGGGATGCCGAAGCGGCTGGCGGCGACGACGTCGCGCTGGCTGGCCGCGAGCGAGCGGGCGGCGCGCACCGGGTCGACGGGTGCGGTGCCGAACGGGCGCGTGAGCTGGCCGAGGCCGTGCGCGATGACGTCGGACCACGCCGGCACGCTGCCGCTCATGTCCGCCTGGTGCGGGGCGACGCCGCCGCCGGAGGCGTCCGCGCCGACCCACAGCCCCACGAGCTGGGCGACCTTCTCCTCGGGCGTCATGGCGGCGACGAGCTCGTCGACGCGGGCACGGCGCCGCGCGGCCACCCGGGCCGGGAGGGACGCCCCGGACGTCGCGTGCGCACCGCCGTCCACGGCGGGCACCCGCACGTCCTCCTGCTGTGCCGACACTGGCAACCCCACATCCTTGTGGTATCGGAAACTTTCGGCATGTTGCCCGAAATCCTGTGGCCGACAACTTAGGCAAGCGTTTGCACACCCGTCAACCCCGGTGACCGAACCGAGACCTTGGGGCGATTCGCCCGGGTGCTGACTGTCGCCGTCCCGGGGTGCTACGGTCGCAGCCGAAACTTGCGCAACGGCTGCGCAGGCGTGACCGAAGGGGACGCGGTGACCGCATCCACCGAACCGACGGGCGACGTGCGCGCGGTGACCATCGCGGACGTCGCGGCGCTGGCGGGTGTCTCCGTCCCCACCGTGTCCAAGGTCCTCAACGGGCGGGCCGACGTCGCGCCCACCACCCGGGCCCGCGTCGAGGCGATCCTCGAGGAGCACAGCTACCGGCGCCGCCGCGCCCGCACCTCGACCGACCCGTCGCTGATCGACCTCGTCTTCCACGAGCTCGACAACGCGTGGGCGCAGGAGGTCATCAAGGGCGTCGAGGACGCCGCGTCCGCGCGCCGCGTCGGCGTCGTGCTGTCCGAGCTGGGCGGGTCCCACCGGCCGCAGCAGGACCTCATCGACGACATCCTCGCGCGGCGCCCCCTCGGGGTGCTGCTCGTGCTGTCGTCCCTCGACGCCACGCAGCGCCACCAGCTCGAGTCGCGGTCCATCCCGTTCGTCGTCGTCGACACGTGGGGCGAGCCGCCCGCCGGCGTGCCGACCGTCGGCTCGAACAACTGGAACGGCGGGCTCATCGCCACGCGGCACCTGCTCTCGCTCGGGCACCGCCGCATCGGCGTCATCGCCGGCCCCGCCGACGTGCTCTGCTCCCGCGCACGCGTCGACGGGTACCGCAGCGCGCTCGAGGAGGCCGGCATCCGGCCCGACCCCGCGCTCACCCGCTGGGGCGACTTCCACGTGCTCGGCGGGTACACGCACGGCATCGACCTGCTGTCACGCCCCGACCGGCCCACCGCGATCTTCGCCGGGTCGGACTACCAGTCGCTGGGCGTCATGCGGGCCGCGCGCGAGCTCGGCCTCAGCATCCCCGAGGACCTCTCGGTGGTCGGGTACGACGACATCCCGCTCGCGCAGTGGCTGGGCCCGTCGCTGACGACCGTGCGCCAGCCGCTGCGGGAGATGGCCGCCACCGCCACGCAGATGCTGCTCAGCCTCGCCGGCGGCGAGCACCCCGCGAACCTGCGCATCGACCTGGCCACCGAGCTGGTGGTCCGCGAGTCCACGGCCCCGTACCGCACGGCCTGAGGGACCGCCCGGCCCTCCGCCCGTCGGTCAGAGGGGGATCGTCACCGGGCGGCCCGCCGGGAGGTCGAGGGTCACGCGGGCCGGGCCCTCGGCCGTGCGGATGCGGACCGCGGTGGGCCGGTTGGCCGTCAGCACGGCGCGCGTGACGCGGCCCGCGCGCCACACCAGCTCGGTGAGCCGCACGCCGCCCCGCAGGCGCAGACCGCGGACGTGCCCGTCGGGCCACGCGGCCGGCAGCGCGGGCAGCAGGTGCACCTCGCGCACGCCGTCGACGTCGACCCGGTGCGCCTGCACCAGCGCCTCGGCGACGCCCGCGGTGAAGCCGAGGTTCCCGTCCACCTGGAACGGCGGGTGCGCGCACAGCAGCGACCGGTAGACGCCGCCCGCGTGCCGGGGCGCCGGGCCGTCCTGCGGCCGTCCGGCGCGGGCGGCGTCAACGAGGTCCGGGTCGACGGGGTGCAGGAAGGCGTCGACGAGCGCCGCGAGGCCCTCCGGGTCGCGCAGCCGCGCGCGCAGCGCGAGCCGCCACGCGAGCGACCAGCCGGTGGAGTCGGGGCCGCGCGCGTCCAGCGTGCGCCGGGCCGCCGCGGCGAGCGCCGGCGCCTGGTCGGGGTCGATCGACGTGCCCGGGAACACCCGGTACAGGTGCGACTGGTGGCGGTGCTCGGGCTCGGCGTCGGCGACGTCGGCCGACCACTCGGCGAGGCGGCCGTCGGGCGCGACGCGCTCGGCGGGCAGCCGGTCCAGGGCGTCGTCGACGGCGGCGCGCAGGTCGGCGTCGTCGTCGCCGGCGACCGCGGCGAGGCGTCGCACGTGATCCAGCAGGTCACGGGCCATCGCCAGGTCCGACGTCGTCGAGACCCCGACGCTCGCGATCGTGCCGTCCGGGAGCAGGTACTGGTTCTCCGGGCTCGTGGCGGGCGCCGTGCCGAGCGAGCCGTCCGGCAGCGGGACGAGCCAGTCGAGCAGGAACAGCGCCGCGCCGCGCACCACCGGCCAGTGCCGGCGCAGCGCGTCGTCGTCGCCGGTCCAGTCGTGGTGGTCCACGACGTGCCGCGCGAGCCACACGCCGCCGAACGGCCACGTCGACCAGCTCGCGCTGTCACGGCCGGCCCCCACCGGCGCGGTGAAGCACCACGGGTCGCTGTTGTGGTGCGCCACCCAGCCGCGCGCGCCGTAGAGCTCGCGCGCGGTGCGCTCCCCCGCGACGGCGAGGCGGTCCAGCCACGCGAGCAGGGGCTCGTGGCACTCGGCCAGGTCGCCGACGAGGGTCGGCCAGTAGTTCATCTCCGTGTTGATGTTGATCGTGTAGTTCGCGTTCCACGGCGGCTGCACGTGCGGGTTCCAGATGCCCTGCAGGTGCATCGGCAGCGTGCCGGGCCGCGAGCCCGCGACCGTGAGGTAGCGGCCGTGCTGGAACGCGAGCACCGCGAGGTGCGGGTCCGCGGCGCCGCGCGCGTGCGCGACGAGGCGCGCGTCGAGCGGGGCGTCCGGCGGCGACGCACCGAGGTCCAGGTCGACGCGGCCCATGAGGGAGCGGTGGTCCGCGACGTGCCGCGCCGGCACGCCCTCGAGGTCGGGCAGCACGGCGGTCAGCCGGCCGACGGCGTCCGCGACGACGCGGTCGGCCTCGCCGTGCAGGCGCGCGTCGGCGACGACGTGGTCGGTGGCCGTCGCGACGACCACGCGGACCCGCGCAGGAGCGGCGACCTCGACGACGCCGTCCACGACGGCCGGGCCGCCCGGTCCCCCGTCCGCGACGACCGCGAGCGCGACGGCCGCCAGCACGCCCGGCCCGTCGTAGGACACCGGGTCCGGGGCGTCCACGTAGTCCGGCAGCACGCGCGCGGGCATCCGCACGAGCGCGACGACGCCCACGGCACCCGCCGGCAGCGGCACGGACGTCGCGGCGGGCGGTCGCACCCACGGGTGCGGGCTGGTGAGGGCGACGACGAGGGTCCCGGTGGGGGTCGTCGGCGCCTGCGCGCGGCGGTCGAGCAGCAGCACGCCGTCGGGGTGGCTGACGAGCACGTCCTGCCGCCACGCCGTGCCGTCGGCCGCGGTCCAGGCGGTCGTCGCGACACCGTCGGCGAGGTCGAGCGTGCGGCGGTACGTCCGCGCCTCCCCCGCGTCGGGGTGGGTCAGCAGGACGTCGACGAGCGGCTGGTTCGCCTGCGTGTAGCCGGACTGCAGGCGGCTGGCGTGCCGCTCGGCCGCGGGGACGTCGCCGTCGGTGAGCGCCCGGCGTGCGGCGGCGAGCACCGCGCCGGGGCCGTCGGTACCCGCGAGCGGCGCGAGGTCGGGCGCGCCGGGTGCACCCGTCCAGCACGTGTCGTCGTTGACCTGCAGCCGCTCGTGCGCGGTGCCGCCGGTGACCATGGCGCCGATGCGCCCGTCACCGACCGGGAAGCCGTCGGTCCACTCCCGCGCCGGCGCGTCGAGCCGCAGCACGAGACCGCCGTCCCGGGCAGCCGGGGTCCCGGTCGTGACGCGCCCGCTCACGACGGGCTCTCCTCCGGTCCCGTGCCGCTCGTCGCCCGCCCGGACCACCACGTCGCCCATCCGTCCCCCGCACGCCCCGTCACGTCCTCGGCCGCCCGGCACGCTAGCAGCGGTGCCGCGCGCGACCCGGTCCGCAGTCCGTCCCCGGACGGGTGGCGCTGATCGACACGCATGGCGCGAAGAGATCACAGACGGATTCGCGCACGGAGTCGTCGTCTGTTCCGGGTGGTGACTAGGTTCGACGTGTCGTCGGTGAAGTCGTCGCGTCGCCGACCTTCGCCGAGTCGATCGAGCGCCTCGTCGAGATCCTGCTGCAGGTGTTCTCCGGCGGGTGACCTCTGCCGTCCCCGGGGGTGCACACGCACCCCTGGGGCCGGAGCAGTGCGATCGCTGCGCGCCGCGGCGCACCGCCGCAGCCAGCCAGCACGCCGCCCATATCGTCCTGCAGCTGCTCAACCGCGAGGCACGCCACCGCACGCACACTGCTGGCGCAAACCACTTCGCCGGCCGCACCTACCTCGGCGCCACCGTCGCCGCCCTGATCGCCCATCACGACCGGGCGCAGCCCGACCGCGTGCATGCCGGCGACAGCGTCGCGGTATCGCTCGGGCTGGGCGCGGACGTCAGTCGCGATGCTGCTGGTGTGCTCCAGCACGGACATGACCCGGTCGGGTCCGGCGGTTGACGCGGCTTACTACACCGGAGGAATCGATCACACGCTTCTACGGCACGCGGTCGCGGCACTCCTCGAGCTGCCGCGGCTCGCCACCGTCGAGATGCCAGCGCATCGCGCGGATTGAGGGACGCACACGTCGCCCAAACCTCCCGTGATCAGCGGTCGCAGACAGCGCCAGTCAGGCGGACTCACCCATGTGCACGCTCGTGATCGGCGCGGACTGCTCGATGCTTGCCTCGAGGCACAGGGAGATCGGGTGGGCGGGTACGGGGCGGTCGAGTTCTTCGAATCCACCGTGTTGGTGGACTCGGGCGCGATGTGGATGATGCCGGCGACATCCCCGTCGTCGGGTGCGAGAGGCAGCTTCGCCGGGAGCGTCCCCGGTCGAATCCTGCTCTCCACCGGTGCGCGCGACGTCCGGGCACAGGTACGCGTGCCTCAGCCGGCCTTGCGCGGCTTCGACGGCACTCGCACGCCCTCTCTTGTCGCGTCAAGTGTGACGATTGTCACAGATTCAAAGGACTGAATAGGTCATCTGAAAGGATTCGTAACCCTACGTTCGAGTTGCGCTGCACCAAGGGGGATGCAGGCAGACGAACGGAGATGTCATGCACAGGAACGTCACCCGGGTCGCGACGGCAGCGCTGTTGAGCGCGACTCTCGTGGCAGCCTCCGCGGCTGGTGCTTCGGCTTCCGCCCCCGAACTCGTCGAGGCGCCGGCAACCGTCGTGGCCGAGTTCGAGCAGCACCTGGAGAGCGAGGGCAGCGCGTCCGACGTCGCCACGTACGAGGCGCTGACCGAGGAGCAGCAGGCGCAGCTCGTCGCCGTCCTGACCAGCCCCGATCCGACATCGCAGCCCGGCGTCGAGATCGTCGAGTCGAGGACCGTCACCAGCGCACCCGCCCGGTCCGCGCTGGCCGGTCCCTCGCGTTCCCACTCCCTGAACGCGGTCGACAGGACGTCGGACTGGCGGATCGACGCGAAGATGTTCGGCATCACGATCGGCTACTTCCGGCAGGTCTTCAACTACCAGACCTCCAGCACCGCCGTGGTCAGCTCTCAGAAGTGCAGGGGTACGTGGACGGGCTTCGCTGGCTTCTGGAACATCTCCCAGGTGAACAGCCACTACGTCACCAACGGTTTCGGCCACTGCTACACCGACTTCGACCTGGACGTGGTCTTCAAGGGCGCCGCGGGGGGCATGAACAAGGAGATGTACACGAAGACCAGCCGCTACGGTATGGACGCCTGGCACCTCATCAACATCTGACCGGAGGCATGATGTCCACTATCGCTGCGGGCCGCACCGATCGGCGCCACGTGTGGGCGCTAGCCGGCGGCGTGGCCTCCGCTGTGGGGGCGCTCCTCACGCCGCTCGCGATCGTGCTGGCGCTGATCACGATCATCGCCTCCGTGGCGCTGCTCAGGAAGGGGACGGGGCACGCCAAGTTTTTGTGGGCAGCGATCGCGCTGAGTGCGGCGACGATCCTCGTCATGACGGCGGCGGGCATCGCGGTGGGGATGACCACCACCGGCACGGCCTGATCACGTCGAACGGCCCGCACCGAGAAGGTGCGGGCCGTTCGTCACTCTTGCAGGTAGCGCCGGGAGCCGGGCTCGCCGCACCAGCAGACGATCACCCCGGAGCCGATCGCTGGCCCGTTCCCGTCCTCGTCGACCTCGATGGGGAGGTGCTCGGGCACCTCGAACATGGGCGAGCTCATCAGTGCTCCTCGCGCTCGGGTCGACCGCCCTTGCCCTTGCACGTCGGGCACCGCCGTGGGCGGATGTTGTAGCCGCCCCAGAGCTGCCCCCCGTACTGGAGCGGTGGGACGCGCGACCTCCGTGGCAGGCGGGGTGGGAGGACCGCGCGGAGCTGGTCTATCGGGCGCTGGACCCCGAAGACGCGATCCTGACCCTGTACGGCAACCCGGACGAACCCGGTGGTGAGATCGACCTGTCAGGCATGCGGCACGTGCGGGTGGTCGTCCTGGCTCGCGGGCGCTACGACAGCGAGGACGACGACGACGGCGCCGACCTCGCACGGCCCCCCGTCGAGCAGTGGCTCGTGCAGCTGTACCCCGACCCGGTCGAGGGCGGCACGAATCCCCTCGGCCTCGAACCGCCGAGGCTGGCGCAGGACCAACGTCTGACGGCGTCCAGCTCGCATGGCTCCACGCGATCGGAGCGGCGACGCAGGCCGGATCTAGCGAACAGATCCTGGGGACGGGATCCCTAGCGCGTCTCCTGTGGGGCCTGAAGCTCCTCGGGCGCCCGGCGACCGTGGACGAGCTGGTGGCGTGCACCTCGTTGGACTGGAGCGACGCACCGGCCGGTGCGTCCACGCGCCTGGCGCTGCACGCCTGGGGCGACGGCAGTCGCCCGCTGACGACGTGGGACGAGCACGTCGACGCGTACGTGGCGCTGCGCATCCTCGCCCTCGACGATGCCCGGACCCGTGTGGTGTTTCCGCATCCCTCGCCGCAGCAGGCGTGGCACCGGGCCGGCATCGACCCGGAGGAGTTGCGCCACGCGCGGCAGACGGCCACGGTCCGCTACGCGGCGTTGGCGGAGGACGTCATGGGACTGCTGGACTGGCAGGCCGACGGACGGCTCGACGTCACCCTGCACCGACTGGCCATCCGTCTCGCATGCTCGGTCACCGCGCTCGAGGGCGCCCTGGCGTCCTTGGAGAGCGGGCGCATGGCGACGGTCGTGCGCTCGGACGAAGCGGTGGGCCGGCACGGCGCGGTCGTCGTCAAGACCCCCTACTAAGGTCAGAAGGGGGCCACGTTCGTCCCGGAGGACCCTCTGCTGCGTGTGGCGAACAACCTCTTCGTCCTCCTCGCGGTCGTCGCCCTGCTCGTCGTTGCCCTCGTCGGCGCAGTTGGCGCGCTCATCCCCCTGCTGCCTTACCCCGGAAGATCGGGCGGGCGAGGGCAGGCGTGCCGCCCCGCTGCGGTCGCGGCGACGACCGGGGCGACGCAGGGTGGTGCCCATGACGACCGACACCCCCGCACCGGACCTCACCGCCCTCGTCCTCGTCGGCACGCTGACGCCGTCGCCGAGCCCGTCGAGCTCCGAGCTCCTCGGGCGCCAGGTGCTCGCGGCGCTGGGAGCGCGCGGTGTCACCGGCGAGGTGGTGCGGGTCGTGGACCACGACGTGAAGCCGGGCGTGCAGAAGGACATGGGCGACGGCGACGCGTGGCCGGCGATCCGCGAGAAGGTCATGGCCGCCGACATCCTCGTCATGGCGACGCCCATCTGGATGGGGCAGCCGTCGAGCGTGACCAAGCGCGCGCTCGAGCGGCTCGACGCCGAGCTGTCCGAGCAGGACGACGAGGGCCGCCTGCTCACGTACGGCAAGGTCGCGGCCGTGGCGGTCGTCGGCAACGAGGACGGTGCGCACCACGTCAGCGCCGAGCTGTTCCAGGCGCTCAACGACGTGGGCTTCACCATCCCCGCCGCGGCGATCACCTACTGGGTCGGCGAGGCGATGGGCGGCACCGACTACCACGACCTCGACGAGACGCCCGAGACGGTGACGACGACGACGCGGACCCTCGCCGCCAACACCGCCCACCTGGCGCGGCTGCTCAAGCGGCAGCAGTACCCCGCGGTCTGACGAGCACGCCGGCGCCGCCGACGAGGCACAGGGCGGCCGCCACCACGGCGAGCACCACCGGGTCGAGCGGGCCGCGCGCGACGCCGAACCCGGCCGAGCCGACGGCCTGACCCGTCGCCAGCGCGACGAACAGGACCGAGGTGGCGGCGCCGGCACCCGCTGGCCGCACCTGACGCGCCCAGAGGATGAGCACGCCCGACGCGGCCATGTAGGCGGCGCCGAACAGCGCCATGCCCGCGTACGCCGGCGCGGGCCCGGCGGTCGCGACCGACAGCGCGACGCCGGCCGTCGCCAGCGCGAGCGCACCGGAGCACGCGCACCACGCCCGCCGCAGGCCGAGCCGGGCGACGAGCGCACCCGTCAGCACGCCCAGCACGCCGCCCGCGCCGAGCGCGACCCACAGCCACCCGACCCGTGCGGGCGCCACCGCGTCCGCCGCGGTGAGGAGCAGCGGCCCGAACGTCCACGTCAGCGCCGAGCCGGCGCCGACGACGACGGCCGCGGCGGCGGGTGCGAGCAGGGGCCGCCGGGCGGACGCGTCCACGGCGGTCCCGGTCGAGACGTCACGCGCGACGGCGGCCGGGCCGTCGCCCCTGCCGGGGGCGGCCCCGGCACCCGGTCCTGCCGGCCCGTGACGACCCGCGCCGACCGACCGCGCCGACCACCGCGCCGCGGCGGCCGTCCCCGCGCAGAGGAGGGCCATGAGGACCCAGGCCGGCGCCACCGCCGGGGTGCCGGCCGCGACGAGGCCCGCGCCGACCACGCCGACGGCCGTCCCCGCGTTGACGACCGACTGGGCGGTCGGCCGCGCCCGCGGCGCCACGACCGCGTCGACGACGGGCACGAGCGCCGGCGACGCGAACCCGCCGCCCATGCCGGCGACGAAGACCGCCGCCACGAGCACCGCGGGCGTGGCGGTGACGGCGACACCGAGGCAGCCGACCGTCGCGGTGACCCCCGCGAGGACGAGCCCGGCGCGGGGGCGGCGGTCGACGAGACGCGCCGCCGCGAGCGCCGCGACGGAGTACGACGTGAACTGCGCGGCGGCGGCCCAGCCGAGCACGTCGGCCAGCTGCGGGCGCTCGTCCGCGAGTGCGGGCGCGAACAGGCCGACGCCGAACCGCGCCATGCCGTACGTCGTCGCCACGAGCAGCATCCCGGCGACCGTGGCCAGGGCCCCCACCCCCGCCGGTCGCGCCGTGGTCGTCGTCATGCGGCACCGCCTGGGTAGAACGCTCGTTTCACCATAACGATCGTTACGCTAGCGGCATGGCGGCGGCGCGGCACACGCAGCACACCCGGGACCGGGTCCTCGACGCGGCCGAGGGCCTGTTCTTCCGCGACGGCATCGCCGTGACCGGCGTCGACGCCGTCGCCGCGGCGGCCGGGGTCGCCGTCGCGACGCTGTACAAGCACGTCGGGTCCAAGGACGGGCTGCTGCACGCGGTGCTCCGGCGCCGCCTCGACGCGTGGCTCGAGCACTGGGACGCCGCCGTCGCCCGCGCCGGCACGCCGCGCGACCGGCTGCTCGCCGTGTTCGACGCCGTGGCGACGTTCCGGGCGGCGAGCGGGCCGACGCAGTGGTGCTGCTTCCTCGCGACGGCGTCCGAGCGACCCGTGCCCGCCGAGCCCGGCACCGACCCCGTGCTCGAGCTGGTCCGGCAGGACACCCGGCTCGTCACGGACCGGCTCGTCGCGCTCGCCGCGGACGCGGGCCACGCGGACCCCGCCGCCACGGCCGACGCGCTGCTCCTGCTCTACAACGGGGTGCTCGCCAGCCTGCTGCGCGGGACGCCGGCGGACCCCGTCGCGCTGGCCCGGCGCACCGCCGCGGCGCTGCTGGCGGCGCACGCCTGACCGACCACCCCGGCGGCAGCCCGACCGCGGTCGGGTGGCAGGATGCACCCGTGCTGCACGTCGCCCTGTTCGAGCCGCGGATCCCCGGCAACACGGGCAACGCGATCCGCATGTGCGCCGGCACGGGCGCGACGCTGCACCTCGTCGAGCCGCTCGGCTTCGACCTCTCCGAGGCGCGCCTGCGCCGCGCCGGCCTGGACTACCACGACCTCGCGCACGTGGTCGTGCACCCGCACCTCGACGCCCTGCTGGACGCCCTGCCCGGCGCCCGCGTGCTCGCGTTCACCGCGCGGTCGGAGCGCTGGTACACCGACGTCGACTGGTGCGACGGCGACGTGCTCCTGTTCGGCCCCGAGCCCGAGGGGCTGCCCGACGAGGTCGTCGACCACCCCCGCGTGACGGACCGCGTGCGGATCCCGATGCTGCCGGGCCGCCGGTCGATGAACCTGTCCAACGCGGCCGCCGTCGCGACGTACGAGGCGTGGCGGGTGCTCGGCTTCCCGGGGGGCGCGTGAGCGCCGCCGTGCTCGTCGAGCCGGCCCGGGCGGACGACGTCGACGCGATCCTCGCCCTGCGCGCGGCCCTCGAGGACTGGATGGAGCACGCGGGGGTCGTGCAGTGGCCACGCGGGTCGCTGCCGCGCGCGGCCGTGGAGGCGCAGCTCGCGGCCGGCGAGTGGCACGTCGTCCGCGGGGGTCCCGGCGAGGTCGTCGGGACGCTCCGGCTGCTGTGGTCGGACCCCGACTTCTGGGGGGAGGACACGACGCCCGCGGTGTACGTGCACGGGCTGATGACCGCGCGCTCGCGCGTCGGCACGGGCCTGGGCGGCGCGCTGCTCGACTGGGCGGCCGCGCGCGGGCGCGCGGCCGGCGTCGGGCTGCTGCGGCTCGACTGCCGCACGACCAACCCGGCGCTGCGGGCGATCTACGAGGCGCACGGGTTCACGGCCGTCGGGCAGCGCGACTTCCCGACGTTCAGCGTGACGCTCCTGCAGAAGCCGCTCGCCGGCGCCTGACCGGTGCCGCGCACGTCGCCGTTTGGCCGCGGCGCGCACGGCGGCGCAGGATCGTCGGGTGTTCACCACGCGGCCCGTCCTCACGGGCACCTTCGGCATGGTCGGCTCGACGCACTGGCTCGCGAGCGCGGTCGGCATGCGCACCCTCGAGGCGGGCGGCAACGCGTTCGACGCCGCCGTGGCGGCGGGCTTCACGCTGTCGGTCGTCGAGCCGCACCTCAACGGCCCGGGCGGGGACGTGCCGGTCATCGGCCACCGCGCGGCGGACGGGCGGACGTTCGTCGTCGTCGGCCAGGGCACGGCGCCCGCCGCGGCGACGCCGCTCGCGTTCGCGGCGCTCGGCGTCGACGTCGTCCCGGGCACCGGCCACCTCGCCGCCGTCGTCCCCGGGGCGTTCGGCGCCTGGCTCGACCTGCTCGCGCGGTACGGCACGCTGCCGCTCGCCGACGTCCTCGCCCCGGCGATCGGCTACGCGCGCGACGGCTACCCGCTCGTGCCCGCCGCGGCGCGCACGATCGCCACCGTCGCGGACATGTTCGCCGCGCGCTGGCCCACGAGCGCCGAGGTCTACCTGGCGCACGGCGCGGCGCCCGCGGCGGGCGCCCGGTTCGCCAACCCGGCCCTCGCGGCGACGTTCGAGCGGCTCCTCGCGGAGGCGGCGGCCGCCGGCCCCGACCGCGAGGCGCAGATCGAGGCGGCGCGGCGCGCGTTCTACGAGGGCTTCGTCGCCGAGGCCGTCGACGCGTTCGTGGCGGGCACCCCCGTGCACGACGCGACGGGGTCCGCGCACGCGGGCTTCCTGCGCGGGGACGACCTGGCCGCGTGGCGTGCCACCGAGGAGCCCACCGTGTCGGTGCCCTTCGCCGGCGTCGAGGTGCACAAGACGGCCGCGTGGGGCCAGGGCCCGGTGCTGCTGCAGCAGCTGCGCCTGCTGGACGCGCTGGGCGTCGACGCGCTGGTCCGGGACGTCGTCGCGGCCGAGGCGCGCGGGCAGGTGGCCGTCGAGCCGACCACGGACCTCGCGCACCTGGTCACCGAGGCCGCGAAGCTCGCGTTCGCCGACCGCGACGCCTGGTACGGCGACTCCGGCGACGTCCCGCTCGACGCGCTGCTGTCCCCCGCGTACGCCGCCGAGCGTGCGCACCTCGTGGGACCGGAGGCCGACGGCGGGTACCGCCCGGGCAGCCCCGACGGGCGCGAGCCGGTGCTGCCGCGCGCGCTCGTCGAGGCGCGGGCCGCGGCCGACGGCGGGGTGGCGGCGGGGGTGGCCGCCGAGGGCCTCGGCGAGCCGACGGTGTCACCGATCGGCCTGTCCCCCGGCGACACGTGCCACGTCGACGTCGTCGACCGGTGGGGCAACCGCGTGTCCGCGACGCCGTCGGGCGGCTGGCTGCAGTCCAGCCCCGTCGTGCCCGGCCTGGGCTTCGCGCTGCCGACGCGCGCGCAGATGTTCTGGCTCGAGCGGGGGCTGCCGTCGAGCCTCGTCCCCGGCACGCGCCCCCGCACCACGCTCAGCCCCGCGCTGGTGCTGGGCGACGGCGGCACCGGCTTCGCGTTCGGGACGCCCGGCGGCGACCAGCAGGACCAGTGGACCGTGCCGTTCCTGCTGCGCCACCTCGTCGGCGGCGCGGACCTGCAGGCGGCCATCGACGGCGCGTCGTGGCACTCGACGCACGTGCACGGCTCGTTCCACCCGCGCACGCACACGCCGCGCGGGCTCACGGTGGAGTCGCGCGTGGGCGCCGAGGTCCTGGCGGCGCTCGCCGCGCGCGGGCACGACGTCCAGGACGCGGGCGCGTGGACGCTCGGGCGCATCAGCGCCGCGGGGGTGCGCGCCGACGGCCTGCTCGAGGCGGCGGCGAACCCCCGCGGCATGCAGGGGTACGCCGTCGGGCGCTGAGTCGCACGCGCACCCCAACGTTCTGAGTCATCGGATGTCTGTCTCGCCCGGGACGTCCCGGATGAGGGTTGGATGAGGATCGGGCGTGTGGGACGTTCCAGACATCGGAGCACCGCTACGGTCGGACCATGCCCTACGACGTCGTGGACGCACATCTGCAGGTGTGGGACCCCGAGACGGTCCACTACCCGTGGATGGCGCAGGACCCCTCCCTCCTGCACCAGGCGTACCGCGTCGCCGACGTGGGCGGAGAGCTGCACGAGCACCACGTGGACGGCGTGGTGCTCGTGCAGTCCGCCGACAACCGCGCGGACTCGGAGCACCTCCTCTTCCAGGCGCTGAGCTCGCCGGACGTCGTGGGCGTCGTCGCGTGGGTCCCCCTCGACCGCCCCGACGAGGCCGCCGCGCAGCTCGACCACTGGCGCGCCGAGCCGGTCGTGGGCGTCAGCCACCACGTCGACCGGGAGGCCGACGCACGCTGGCTCGTCCGGGACGCCGTCGACGACGGCCTGCACGTGCTCACCGAGCGGCGCCTCGTCCTCGACCTCCCCGCGACGACGCCCGAGCTGCTCGGCCACGTCGCCACCATCGCCGAGCGGCACCCCAAGCTCACCGTCGTCGTCGACCACCTCGGCGGACCTCCCCTCGCCGCGCTGCGGGCCGGTGACACGGCGACGTGGGCGCGCTGGGCGGCGGCCCTCGACGAGGTCGCGCAGGCGCCGAACGTCGTCGCGAAGCTCGCGGGCCTGGGCCGCGCCGCCGGCCCCGGGTGGACCGCCGACGACGTCCGGCCCGCCGTCGACCACGCGATCGCCACGTTCGGGGCGGACCGCCTCATGGCCGGCAGCGACTGGCCGAGCGCGCTGCACGGGCACGCGTCCTGGGAGCAGGCGTGGTGCACGGTCGCGACGACGCTCGACGGGCTCGACGCCGCCGGGCGGGCGTGCGTGCTCGGCCGTACCGCGGTCGAGGTCTACGGCATCCCCCCGCTCGTCGCCGCGAGCTAGCATCGAACCGGGTCGACCGTCCAGGTCGACGGTCACAGCGGACCGGACGAGGGTGGGCACGTGTCACGCACCCAGGGCGTCGTCGAGGACATCCAGCGGCTGATCCTCGACGGCGGGCTGCGACCGGGCGACCGGCTGCCGGCCGAGAAGGAGCTCGCCGTCGAGCTGGGCGTGTCCCGCGGGTCGCTGCGCGAGGGCGTCCGGGCGCTCGTCGTCCTCGGCATCCTCGAGGCGCGGCACGGCGACGGCACGTACGTCACGGACCTCAACCCGGCGACGCTGCTGACGCCGCTCGCGTTCGTCGCGGACGTCCCCGGTGACCGCGCGCAGCTGCACGCCGTGCGCCGGATGCTCGAGACGGAGGCCGCGGGGCTCGCGGCGCTGCGGATGACCGACCCGCAGATCGCGCGGGCCCGCGCGGCGCTCGACGAGACCAGCCGCGCGCTCGTCGACGCGGCGCCCGACCCCGAGGCGCTGGTCGCCGCGGACCTGGCGTTCCACCGCGCCGTCGCCGACGGGTCCGGCAACTCGGTGCTCGCCGCCCTCATCGACGGCCTGGCCGGCACGCACGCGCGCCGCCGCGCGTGGGAGGAGCTCCACGACGTCGCGGGCGACCGCGTCGCCGCGGAGCACGAGGCGATCCTCGCCGCGATCACCGCACGTGACCCCGACCGCGCGCGGCTGCGCATGGCGACGCACCTGCTCGGCGTGGAGGACCTGATGGTGGGCCGCAGCGCCCGGGCCGAGGTGGGGGCCCGCTGACGCCGGAGGTGCGCTGAGGTCCGCGGTCAGCGGCGCGCGTCGTCGGGTGCGCCGCAGGCGTCGAGGACGAACGCGTGCAGGGCGGCGCGCAGCGCCGGCGACGCCGCGACGTACGTCTCGGGCTGCGGGACGCCGTCGACGACCGCCCGGACGCCGAGGACGGTCCCCCGCTTGTCCTCGGCGATCGCGTGCAGGTCGCAGCGCGCGGGGACGACGGGCAGCACGACGCGCCCGTCGGGCGGGGGCGCCGCGGAGTCGACGGCGACGGCCCACGCACCGAGGGCACCGGCGGGGCGCAGCAGCGTCGTCCCGCCGACCTCGTGCACGCGGACGTGCGGCCCGCCGGGCACGGCGCGCACGCGGAGCACGAGGTCGGCGACGAGCGTGTCGCCCTCCCGCCGCGTCGCCAGGGTCTCGTCGAGCGTGAGCGCGAGCCCGGACGCCACCGCCCGCGCCGCGCAGTCCTCGCCGTGGATGCGACGCAGCTCGTCGGAGCCGTCGGCGGGCGTCAGCCGGACCGTGCCGGCCCGGCCCGCGGCGTCCACCACGTCGAGCTCGACGACCGCCTCCGGGTCGGACGCGGTGGCGCCGGCGGCGCCGTCGGGGCACACCGGCGGGGCGAGCGCGGCCCGCAGGGACCGCGTCGCGCCGCCCCGCACGTCCCGGACCCGGTCGGTCACGGCGGGCGCGCCGGTCGTCGCGGTCGTCAGCCGACCCTCGACGACGCGGACGTCGACCGGTCCGGCGTTCCGCACGCGCAGCTCGACGACGCGCGCCAGGCGGTCGGTCCGCGCCTGCCCCACCTCGACGGACAGCGCCTCGACGACCGCCGCGGGCAACGCCTCCGGCGCGGAGGCGATGGTGGACGGCGCCCCGGTCCCCGTCGTGGACGTCCCCGCCGCGGGCACGGAGGGCCCAGTGGCCGCGGACCCGGCACCCGGCCCGCACGCCGTCAGCAGTGCCAGCACCACGGTCCCGCCGACCACGGCCGCGCCGACGGTGGCTGCGCTCGCGCGCGCCCGTGGCAGGGCACGCCTCAGCACGTTCGTCGCTCGCCCGCCGCTCGGACCCACGGAGGCATGGTCTCGCAGCGTCCGCGCGAGCGGGAGGCTCCGCGGCCCACGCCTCGACGTCGTCGCCGCACGTCCGCCGCACGTCCGGCGGGCGTCCGGCGGGCGGGCCCGCCCCGCGCGGGCTCGTGCACCCGCACCGCACGGGCATCGCGCGCGCCGTCGGCCGACCTGCGCATGCGCGCGGTGTCGGCGTGTCGCCGGTGGGCGTGTCGGCACGGGAGGCGATGCCGTCCCGCGGGCGTACGCACAGCGTGCGCACCATGTGCGTACGCCCGCGGGACGAGGTCCTCCTCCCCGGCGACACGCCGCTGGGCGAGGCAGGTCACCTCGTCCTGCGACGCCCCGGTGGCGGGAACGCGCCGACGAGCGGACCGAGCAGCCTCAGGCCGTGCGGTCGGGGGTCGACGCGCGCAGCACGACCTCGGTGGGGACCGTGCGCAGTCGGGGCGTGCCCGTGTGCTCCTCGAGGGCGAGCTCGGTCGCGAGGACGCCGACGTCGACGAGCGGCACCCGGACCGTCGTGAGCGGCGGCACGACGTCGCGCAGCGTGAGGATGTCGTCGAAGCCCGCGAGCGCCACGTCCTCGGGGACGCGGACGCCGAGGTCGCGGGCCGCCGCGAGCGCGCCCAGCGCCATGACGTCGTTGACGGCGAACACCACGTCCACGTCGGGGCCGACGTGCAGGAGCTCGCGCATCGCCGCCTCGCCGCCCTCGTGCGTGAAGTCGCCGGTGACGACGTGCGCCGGGTCGACCGGGTCGCCCAGCTCGGCGAACGCCGCCGTGAAGGCGTCCCGGCGCTCGCGCGCCGTCAGGTGGTCCTGCGGGCCGCCGAGCACTCCGGGCCGCCGGTAGCCGCGGGCGTGCAGCGCGCGGGCGAGCGCGTCGGCGCCCGCGGCGTTGTCCACGGCGACCGTGTCCACGCCGAGCACCGGCTGCCCCACGAGCGCGACGGCGCCCCCGGCGGCGCGGAAGTCGCCGAGCGCGTCGCGCATCGCGTCGTTCTCCGCCTCGTCGTCGTGGCGGCCGCCCGCGACCACGATGGCGCGCGCCCGCTGACGCTGCAGCAGCCGCACCAGCTCGACCTCGCGGGCCGGCTCGTGCTGCGTGCTCGCGAGCGTCACCTGCAGCGCCGCGCGGTCCGCGGCCTGCGTGACCCCCGCCGCGATCGAGGAGAAGAACGGGTCGGCGATGTCGTGCACGACCAGGCCGAGCGACGTCGTGCGGCCGCGGGCCATCGCCTGCGCGTTGGCGTCGGGGGTGTACCGCAGGCGCTCGGCCGCCGCGAGCACGCGCTCGCGGAGATCGGGACGCACCGTCCGGTTGGCGCTGCCGTTGATGGCGCGCGACGCGGTGGCCAGCGAGACGCCGGCCTCACGCGCCACGTCGCTGAGGGTCACGCTGGAGGCCATGCGCGCCAGGCTAGGGCAGCCGCCCGGCGTCGTGCCGGGACGCGCGCGACGGCGAGACGCCGTCCCCCGTGCGGCCCGGCCGCCGACGTCAGCGGTCGACGCGCGCGCCGCCCCCGCCGGCGAGCTTGAGCACCTCGGCCTTCGACGCCATGGTCGTGTCGCCCGGCGTGGTCATCGCGAGCGCGCCGTGCGCCGCGCCGTACTCGACGGCCGTCTGCAGGTCCTGCCCGTCGAGCAGCCCGAACGCGAGGCCGGACGCGAACGAGTCGCCGCCGCCGACGCGGTCCAGGATCTCCAGGCCCGGGCGGTGCGTCGCCTGGACGAGCCCGGACGCGCGGGACCACGCGAGGGCGCCCCAGTCGTTGACCGTCGCCGAGCGGACGGCGCGCATCGTCGTCGCGATCACCTGGAAGTTCGGGTACGTCGCGGCGACCTTCTCGATCATCGCGGCGAACTTGTCGACCTCGAGGTCGGACAGGTTCTCGTCGACGCCCTCGACCTCGAACCCGAGCGAGGCGGTGAAGTCCTCCTCGTTGCCGATCATGACGTCGATGTGGGGCGCGATCTCCCGGTTGACCTCCTGCGCGCGGGCCTGCCCGCCGACGGCCTTCCACAGCGACGGCCGGTAGTTGAGGTCGTACGAGACCACCGTGCCGTGCCGGTGCGCGGCCGTGACCGCCTCGATCACCGTCTGGGCCGCGGTGTCCGACAGCGCCGCGAAGATGCCGCCCGTGTGGAACCACCGCACGCCCAGCTCGCCGAACAGGTGGTCCCAGTCGACGTCGCCGGGCGCGAGCTGCGACGCGGCCGTGTGCCCGCGGTCGGACACCCCCACGGCACCGCGGACGCCGAAGCCGCGCTCGGTGAAGTTGAGCCCGTTCCGCGCGGCACGCCCGACGCCGTCGTACGGCACCCACCGCACGAACTGCGTGTCGAGGCCGCCCTGCAGCATGAGGTCCTCGACGAGCCGCCCGACCTCGTTGTCCGCGAGCGCGGTGACGATCGCGGCGCGCAGCCCGAACGCCCGGCGCAGGCCGCGGGCGACGTTGTACTCGCCGCCGCCCTCCCACGCGCGGAACGTGCGGGTGGTGCGGATGCGCCCCTCGCCCGGGTCGAGGCGGAGCATCACCTCGCCGAGGCTGACCGCGTCGTAGCGGGTCTCGGACGCGGGGCGGATCGTCAGGTCGGGCATCGTCGGCTCCTGAGGGGTCCGTGGGACGGGGGTCGGGCGCGCGGGGTGGGGCGGGTGGCTCAGGCGGCGGGGCGCAGGTCGGTGGCCAGCGCGACGGCGTCGGCGACGAGGCCGCGGACGGCGGCGAGGTCGCCGGCGCGCACGAGGTCGCGCGGGACCATCCACGAGCCGCCGACCGCGGCGACGCACGCCAGGGCCAGGTACTCGTCGAGGTTCGCCGGCCCGATGCCGCCGGTCGGCACGAACCGCACGCCGCCGAAGGGCGCGGCCAGCGCCGCGATCGCCTTCGCGCCGCCGGACGTGCCCGCCGGGAAGAACTTCACGGTGGTCACGCCGAGCTCGAGGGCGGCCTGCACCTCGGTGGCGGTGACGGCGCCGGGCAGCGCGAGGACGCCGTGCTCGTGGCACCGCTCGACGACGGCTCGGCTCGTGCCCGGCGAGACGACGTAGTCGGCGCCCGCGGCGACCGCGGCGTCGACCTGGTCGGCCGTCAGGACGGTGCCGGCGCCGACGAGCACGTCGCCGCGGTCGCGCAGCACGCGGATCGCGTCGGCCGCGGCCGCGGTGCGGAAGGTCACCTCGGCGACCGGCAGCCCGCCGCCGACGAGGGCGGCGCCGAGGCCGTCGGCGTCCTTCGCGTCGTCGAGGACGACGACCGGGACGAGGCGGTGCGCGGCGAGGCGCTCGAGGACGGTGGTGCCGGTGTGGGGCGCGGTGGCGGCGGTCTCGGTCACGGCATGACCTCCTGGGGGGTGGCGGCGTCGGTGCCGCGGAAAGCGCTTGCTGTGACAGGAGGGTACGCCATGCGCGGCAGGTGGTAGGCGAGGTCGACGGCCGTCTGCACGGCCTCGTCGACGTCCAGCCGGTGCTCCACGACGAGCCGCGCGAGGAACCCGGCGTCGATGCGGCGCGCGAGGTCGTGCCGGGCCGGGATCGACAGGAACGCGCGGGTGTCGTCGACGAACCCGGTGGTGTTGTAGAACCCCGCCGTGTCCGTGACGGCCTCCCGGTAGCGGCGCATGCCGTCCGGGGTGTCGAGGAACCACCACGGGGCACCCAGGCGCACCGCCGGGTACACGCCGGCGAGCGGCGCGAGCTCGCGGCTGAACGTGTCCTCGTCCAGCGTGAACAGGATGAGCCGCAGGCCCGGGTGGTGCCCGAACGCCTCGAGCAGCGGCGCCAGCGAGCGCACGTACTCCGTCGCGACCGGGATGTCGTAGCCGACGTCCGCGCCGCGCTCGAGCGCCACGCGCGGGTCGTGGTCGCGCAGCGCGCCCGGGTGGAGCTGCATCACGAGGCCGTCCTGCGTCGACATGCGCGCCATCTCGAACAGCATGTGCGCGCTGAACGCCTGGGCCTCGGCGGCCGTGACCTCGCCGCGGAGCGCCGCGGCGAACACGGCCTGGGCGTCCGCGGGGTCGAGCGGCGTGGTGTCCGCACGCAGGTGCCCGTGGTCGGTGGCGCGCGCGCCCGCCTCGACGAACGCCCAGCGCCGGGCCTCGAGCGCGCGCACGTAGTCGCGGTAGGAGCCGATCTCGACGTCCGCACGCTCGCCGAGCAGCGCCACGTCGTCGCGCCAGCCCGGCCGGTCGACGTGCAGCAGCGCGTCGGGCCGGAACGTCGGGACGACGCGGTCGCCCCAGCCGCGCGCGGCCAGGTCGGCGTGGTCCGCGAGCGTCGCGGTCGCCGGGTCGGTCGTCGCGATGATCTCGATGTCGAGCCGGTCGAGCAGCGCGAGCGGGCGGAACGCCGGATCGGCGAGCCGCTCCGCGATCGTGTCGTACGCCTCGTCGGCCGTCTCGGCGGTCAGCTTGTGCCTCACGCCCAGCACCTCGACGAGCTGGTGCTCGAGCCAGAACCGCGTGGGCGTGCCGCGGAACAGGTGCCAGTGCGCGGCGAACGTGCGCCAGATCGCGCGCGGGTCCGTCTCCACCGGCCGGCCGTCCGCGCGGGGGACGCCCAGCGCGTCGTGCGGGACGCCCTGCGAGACCAGCATGCGCACGAGGTAGTGGTCCGGGACGACGAGCAGCGACGCGGGGTCGCCGAACGGCTCGTCCCGCGCGAGCACGCCCGCGTCGACGTGCCCGTGCATCGACACGATCGGCAGGTCGCGGGTGGCGTCGAAGACCTGCCGTGCGATGCCCCGGGTCACGGGGTCGGCCGGCAGCGCGCGGTCGGGGTGCAGCGTCCAGCGGGCTGCGGTGTGGCTCATGGGTCCTCCTGGACGTCGGGGGCGACGGGCGCCCCTGCGCGCCCGTCGCCGCAGGCCCGGCCGACGCGACGACGCGGGGCGGGGTAGCGCATCCGACGGATGAATGCGTTTGCAGTCACGACCATGCCAGGCGGCGAGCGCGACGCGCAAGAGGGACGCCCGCCGTTGCGGCGAGTTGGTGCGACGTGCTGAAATCGCATTCATCGCGGACGTCCGTCCGCCTCCCGGCACGCGCCGGGCCCCCGTGACGAGGAGGACGGATGGCCGTCACGCTGCGCGACGTCGCCCGCGCCGCCGGCGTCTCCCCCGCCACCGCGTCCCGCGCCCTGTCCGCCCCCGACCTCGTCGCGCCCGAGCGCCGCGAGCTCGTCCGCCGCGTCGCGCGCGAGCTCGGCTACCGCCCCAACCGGGCCGCCCGCGAGCTCATCACCGGCCGCTCCGGGCACCTGTGCCTCGTCGTGCCGGACCTCGAGAACCCGTTCTTCTCCGCCGTCGCCAAGGCCGTGCAGGCGCGGGCGCGCGCCGCCGGGCACGCCGTCGTCGTCGCCGACGCCGAGGAGGACCCGCTGCTCGAGGCGGAGCTGGTCTCGCACCTCGGCGCGCAGGCCGACGGCGTCCTGCTGTGCTCGCCGCGCATGTCCGCCGACGACCTCGCCGAGGTCGCCGCCGACGACCGGCCCTTGCTGCTCGTCAACCGCGAGGACGCCGGGCTGCCGTCCGTCGTCATCGACAACCGTGACGGCGTCCGCCAGGCGGTGCGGCACCTGCACGCGCTCGGCCACCGGCGCGTCGCGTACGCCGGCGGCCCGCCCGGCTCGTGGTCCGACGCCCGCCGCCGCGAGGGCCTGTCCGGCGACCTCGCCGCGCAGCTGCCCGGCCTCGACGTCGTCGACCTCGGCGCGCACGCCCCCGTGTTCGCGGGCGGCGTCGCGGCCGCCGACCTCGCGCTGGCCGCCGGCGCGACCGCCGTGCTCGCGCACAACGACCTCATGGCCCTCGGCCTGCTCGACCGGCTCCGCACGCGCGGGGTGCGGGTGCCGGACGACGTGTCGGTCGTCGGCTTCGACGACGCCCCCGTCGCCACCCTCGTCACGCCGGCCCTGACGACCGTCGCCGCACCGCTCGCCCGGCTCGGCCGCACCGCCGTCGACCTGCTGCTCGACCCGCCGCACACCGACGCGCCCGCACGCGTCGCCCTGCCGGTCGAGCTGGTCGTGCGCGCGTCCACGGCGCCGCCGGCCACCTGACCACGACCACCGCACCCGACCACCGGAGCCTTCGATGACGCACCCCCGGCTGACCCTGCCGACGTGGCGCGAGCGCGCCGCCCGGCCTCTGCCCGACGCGGTCCGCGGCCCGGCCGTCGACCCCACCGCGCTCACCGTGGGGCAGGTCCACCTGGGCCTCGGCGCGTTCACGCGGGCGCACCAGCTGCTGTGCACGGAGGACGCCGCGGCGGCCGCCGGCGCGACCGGGTGGGGCGTCCTCGGCGTCACGCAGCGCAGCCCGCGCGTCGCCGAGCAGCTCGTGCCGCAGGACGGCCTGTACGGCGTGCTGACGGCGGGCGCCGACGCCACCTCGCTGCGGCTCGTCGGCTCGGTGCGCGACGTCGCGTACCCGGGGCGGGACACCGGGCGCGTGCTCGACGCCCTCGCGGCGCCGACGACGCACGTCGTCACCCTCACCGTGACGGAGAAGGGGTACCGGCGCGGCCCGGGCGGCACGCTCGACGTCGCGGCCGACGAGGTGGCGGCCGACCTGGCCGACGCCGCCGCGGAGCTCGCCGGACCCGTCGACGGGGCGGCGCGCACGCCCGTCGGCATGCTGGTGCGCGGGCTCGTGCGCCGGCACCGCACGTCCGGCGCGCCGCTGACCGTGGTGTGCTGCGACAACCTCACCGACAACGGCACGGTGCTGGCCGGGCTCGTCGCCGACGCGCTGGCCGCGGTGCCCGGCGCGGACGCCGTCGGCGCGTGGGTCGAGGCGGCGGTGCGGTTCCCGTCGACGATGGTCGACCGGATCGTGCCGGCGACGACCGACGCGCACCACGCCGAGGCGGAGCGCCTGCTGGGCCTGCGCGACGAGGGGCTGGTCGTCGGCGAGCCGTTCTTCCAGTGGGTGGTCGAGGACGCCTTCGCGGGGCCGCGCCCGGCGTGGGAGCGCGCCGGGGCGACGTTGACGGGCGACGTGGCGCCGTACGAGCGCGCCAAGCTGCGGGTGCTCAACGCGACGCACTCGACGCTCGCGTACCTGGGCGCGCTGCGGGGGCACGCGACGATCGCCGAGGCCGTGGCCGACCCGGACCTCGCGGCGGTCGCGCGGGCGCTCGTCGACGAGGACGTCCTGCCGACGCTCGTCGCGCCCGACGGCACCGACCTGGCCGCGTACCGCGACGAGGTGCTGCACCGGTTCGCGAACCCCGCGACCGGGCACACGACCGTGCAGGTCGCGATGGACGGGTCGCAGAAGCTGCCCGTGCGGCTGCTGGGCACGGTGGCCGACCGGCTCGCCGCGGGCGCGGTGCCGCACGCGGCGGCGACGACGTTCGCCGCGTGGGTCGCGTACGTGCGGGCGGCGGTGGCCGGCGGACTCGTCGTGGGCGGGCGGACGGTGGCGCTCGACGACCCGCTCGCGGCGACGCTCGCGGAGGCCGCCGCCGGGTCGCCGGAGCAGGCGGTCGACGGCGTGCTGGCGCTGCGGCAGGTCGTCCCGGCGGACGTCGCGGCGTCGGCGGGCTTCCGCGACGCGACGGTCGCGGCCCTGCGCACCCTCACCCGCTGACCCGCGTCCTCGAGGCCCCGCCGACCGGGCCGTCGCGCAGCACGCGACCCTGCCGGTGCTGCACGACGACCGGTTGGCGCCCCGGGGGGACCGGCCGGTGCGGCACCCGGTCGTCCCGTCGCCCGGCACCGCGTCGAACCGGCGGTTCTGCAGCAGTCGCGGCCGCCGGTGCTGCAGAACGACCGGGTCGCACCCCACGAGGAGCCGGACGGTCGAGCACCGGCCCGTCCGTCGTCCGGCACCGCGCCGAACCGGCGGTCGTGCAGCGATCCCGGCCGCCGGTGCTGCACGACGACCGGTTCGCGGGCTCGGGGCGACGGTGGCGTGAGTGGGGAGCCGCGGGGTCGTGGTCTTGACGGCGGGGCGGGGCCGTCCGTTACAGTGCGGAAAGCGCATTCCTCCGGGCGGCGACGGCGCCGGCCCCGACGACAGGGAGACCCGATGACCACCCGCACGCTGCGCATCGCCATGAACGGCATCACGGGCCGCATGGGCTACCGCCAGCACCTCGTCCGCTCGATCCTCCCGATCCGCGAGCAGGGCGGCATCACGCTGCCCGACGGCACGCGCGTGCAGGTCGAGCCCGTCCTCGTCGGCCGCAACGCCGACAAGGTCCGCGAGCTGGCCGAGAAGCACGGCGTCGAGCACTGGACGACGGACCTCCAGGCCGCGATCCACGACCCGGCGACCGACATCGTCTTCGACGCGTCCATGACGAGCCTGCGCGCGGCGACGCTCACCGAGGCGATGAAGGCCGGCAAGCACGTCTACACGGAGAAGCCGACGGCCGAGACGCTGCACGAGGCGACCGAGCTCGCGCGGCTGCGCGAGACCACCGGCGTCACCGCGGGCGTCGTGCACGACAAGCTCTACCTGCCGGGCCTGGTCAAGCTGCGCCGCCTCGTCGACGAGGGCTTCTTCGGCCGGATCCTCTCGCTGCGCGGCGAGTTCGGGTACTGGGTGTGGGAGGGCGACGTGCAGAGCGCCCAGCGCCCGTCGTGGAACTACCGCAAGGCCGACGGCGGCGGCATGACAGTCGACATGTACTGCCACTGGAACTACGTGCTCGAGGGCATCGTCGGCAAGGTCCGCACGGTGTCGTCGCAGACCGCCACGCACATCCCCACCCGCTGGGACGAGAAGGGCGAGCCCTACGAGGCCACCGCGGACGACGCGGCGTACGGGATCTTCCAGCTCGAGACGCCGGCCGGCGACCCGGTCGTCGCGCAGATCAACTCGTCGTGGGCCGTGCGCGTGCACCGGGACGAGCTCGTCGAGTTCCAGGTGGACGGCACCGACGGCTCGGCCGTCGCGGGCCTGTTCCACTGCGTCGCGCAGCCGCGCTCGGCCACGCCGAAGCCGGTGTGGAACCCCGACCTGCCGACGACCGAGCACTTCCGCGACCAGTGGATCGACATCCCGGCGAACGCCGAGCTCGACAACGGCTTCAAGGCTCAGTGGGAGGAGTTCCTCGCCGACGTCGCGCTGGGCCGCCCGCACCGGTTCGACCTGCTCTCCGCCGCACGCGGCGTGCAGCTCGCCGAGCTGGGCCTGCGCTCGTCGGACGAGGGCCGGCGCCTGGACGTCCCCGAGATCACGCTGTGAGCGGGGCGGGCACCGGCACGGTCGCCGTCGCCCCCGTCGGGCAGGCGGCCGCGGGGCGGCGGGCGGACCTCGCGCGGCTGTCGCTCAACACGGCGACGACCAAGCACCTGAGGCTGCCGGAGGCGGCGGCCGCGGCGGCGGCGGCGGGCCTGTCCGCGATCGGCGTCTGGCGCGACCGCGTGCAGGAGGTCGGCGCGGAGCAGGCCGCCCGCGTCGTCGCGGACCACGGCCTGCGCGTCTCGTCGCTGTGCCGCGGCGGGTTCCTCACGACGCCCGACCCCGACGGGGCCGCCGCGGCGCTCGAGGACAACCGGCTCGCGATCCGCGAGGCGGCGACGCTCGGCACGCGCGAGCTCATCATGGTCGTCGGCGGCCTGCCGGCGTGCCCCGCCCCGGGCGCGGCCGCACGCCCGTACCCGTCCGCCGACGCGGGCGCCGCCGACCCGGCGCGCGACCTCGTCGCCACCCGCCAGCGGGTCGCCGACCGGATCGCGGAGCTCGCGCCGTACGCGGCGGAGCACGGCGTGCGGCTGGTCCTCGAGCCGCTGCACCCGATGTTCGCCGCGGACCGCGCGGTCCTGTCCACGCTCGGGCAGGCGCTCGACCTCGCGGCGCCGTTCGCCCCGGACGTCGTCGGCGTCGTCGTCGACACGTACCACGTGTGGTGGGACCCGGACCTGCGGCGGCAGGTCGCGCGGGCCGGGGCCGAGGGACGCATCGCGTCGTACCAGGTGTGCGACTGGGTGCTGCCGCTCGCGGCCGAGCCCCTGAACTCCCGCGGGCACGTCGGGGACGGCTACGTCGACGTCGCGACGATCACCGGCTGGGTCCGCGACGCGGGCTACGCCGGCGACGTCGAGGTCGAGATCTTCCACGAGGCGATCTGGGCCGACCCCGCCGAGGCCACCCTCGCCACCATGGCGGAGCGGCACGTGCGGCACGTCCTGCCGCACCTCTGACCCCCGCACGCCGCCCGTCCGGCCCGGTCCCCTCGCGCGGGGCCGGGCCGGACGCGTGTCCGGAGGTCCGCGCGGCGGCGGCGCACCTTGATCCGATCGTTGCCGAAACCGCTCACCGCGAGGCGCGTCCGACTGCTTCACTGCTCCCCGTGATCGCCACCCGCCGCCGTGCCCTCCTCCCCCTCGCCACTCTCGTCGCCGCCGTGACCCTGTCCGGCTGCGGCGCCATCGCCGACGCCGTGCTCGGCGAGAACCCGCCGCCCGCCCAGCGCTCGGAGCCCGGTGGCGAGGTGACCGCCTCCGCCGACGCCGACGTCTTCACGCTCCAGGTCGGCGACTGCCTGAACTACATGCAGGACGAGGGCTCGTCGGAGATCTCCTCGCTGCCGACCGTGCCGTGCTCCGAGCCGCACGACGCCGAGATCTACGCCGAGACGACCGTGACCGAGGAGCAGTTCGCGACGGTCGACGACGTGGCGGACCAGTACTGCTACGACCAGTTCGCCGGGTACGTGGGCGCGGCCTACGAGGACTCGGCGCTTTACTACTCCACGCTCGTGCCGACGCCCGACGGCTTCGCGGCCGGCGACGACGTCGTGCAGTGCGTCGTCGTGCAGGAGACCGGCGGCCTCACGGCGACCGTGCAGGGCACCGGCCTCTGACGGTCCGGAGGGGACGCACCCCACCGGCGGCCCCTCCCCGGCGCACCGCGTGCGCCGTCCCCCGAGCGCGGGCGACCACGTCGCCCGCGCTCGGTCGCGTCCGGGACCGGGCGGGTGGACGCCCGGGCGCAGGGCGCGGTCGTCACGACCGCACGGCGTGGCCGTCATAACCGCGCGGGGACGAACGCGAGCTCCGCGCCCCCGTCGTCCTCCCCAGCATCCCGGCCCGGACGTCAGCCGGACTGCGTGGCGCCCCCGCCCGTGTCGCCCGGCTCCTCCACGAGCGCCCGCAGGGCGTCGAGCCGGCGGTCCCAGGCGCGGCCCACGGCCTCGAGCGCCCGGCCGGTCTGGCTCAGCCGTGCGCCGACCGCGCGGTACCGGACCTCCCGGCCGACGCGCACCGGCTCGACGAGCCCGACGGCGGCCAGCACGGCGAGGTGCTTGGCGACCGCCTGGCGCGTCACGGGCAGCCGACCGGCGAGCGCGGACGCCGACGCGTCACCGCGCCCGAGCTCGTCGAGGACGGCCCACCGCGTCTCGTCGCCGAGGGCGGCGAAGACGGGGACCAGGGCGGCGTCGGCGCTCACGCGTCGCCCGCCACGGCGTCGGCGAGGCGGGCGCCGTGCCACGTGCCGGCCTCCACGAGCGCGGCGAGCTCGTCGAGCTCGGCCGTCCAGCCGCCGCGGTGGTCCTCGAGGGCGGCGAGGGCGTCGCCGGCGAGGGCGTCGAAGCCGGTCTCGACGACGGTGAGGAGCGTGCCGTCGCCGTCGTCCTCGAGCGTGAAGCGGACCGTGGTGCTGCTGTCGGCGGCGAGCGGCGCGCCCGGCCGCGCGGCCCACGTGAAGGCGAAGCGCTCCTGGGGGTCGCACGCCTCGACGCGCAGGTCGAACGTGCCGTGGTCGTGCCACGTGAGGGAGCCGGCGCCCCCGGGGCGCAGGTCGGGCAGCGACGCCTCGTCGCCGAACCAGCGGGCGAGCAGGTCGGCCTCGGTGAGTGCGGCCCACACGCGGGCCCGCGGCGCCGCGAGGCGCACGGTGCGGCTGACGGTGAGCGCGTCGGCGTCGACGACGGCGGACGGCTGGTGCTGCGACATGGCGACCTCCGATAGATGCAACCTTCTGGTTGCACCACCATGCACTGCGGGCGGCGCGTGCGCAACCCCTGAGTTGCACGTCGTGTCGCCCCGTCCGCCGCGAGCGGGACGTCGCGTGCGCTCGCACCGGCGAATCCGCACGTCACGCCCCGTTCGGCGTGGGACGGCGGAGCGGGGCCGGCGTCGGCTGCGCCGGCGTCAGGGCGTGCGGCGGCGGACCGGGGGCGCGGCCACCGGCGGCGCGGCGACCGCCCGCAGCACCGTGGCGAACCGCTCCCCCATGCGGCGCTGCGCCGCCGCGTCCGGGTGCAGCAGGTCCGCCATGGGCAGCGCGGCGGCGTCCGCCTCGCCGTACAGCGTCCGCCCGTCGACGTAGGTCAGCGCGGTGTCGCCCGCGGCCCGGCGGGCCGCGACGAGCGCCGCGAGGTCGTCGCGGATGACGCGCAGCGAGAGCTTCCCCTCGGCGACCTCCTCGGCCCGGCCGGCGGTGCGGAACCGCGTCTCGGCGACGTCGGGGTCGATCGACGTCGGCCCCGGGACGTCCTCGACGAGCGGGCACAGCACCGGCGACACGACGACCACCGGCGTGGCGGGGTGGCCCTCGCGCACCGTGTCGAGGAACCCGTGCACCGCGGGCAGGAAGGCGCGGCGGCGCATGAGGTCGTGGTTGACCACGTTGATGCCGAGCTTGAGGCTGATCACGTCGGCCGGCTGGTCGCGGACCGCACGCGCGACGAACGGGTCGAGCACCGCGTTGCCGGACAGGCCGAGGTTGACCAGGTCGACCCCGGCGGTGCGGGCGGCGACCGCGGGCCAGGTGCCGGTCGGCGCGTCGGCGTTCGCGCCGTGGCTGATGGACGAGCCGTGGTGCACCCACCGCGGGGCGTCCACGGCCGCGGGCGGCAGCACCGGGGCGTCGGCCTCGACCGCGACGAGCACGGTCCGCTCGCGGTACGGCAGCCACACCTCGACGTCGACGGGCGCGCCGCCCGCGTCGGGGAGCGCGAACGCGACGGCGCCGACCGGGGCCGGTCCGCTCACCGTGGTCGCGGCGCCGGGGTCGAACGTCTGCACCCCGAACCTCTCGCACACCGCGGAACCCACGACCCGCCCGCCGACCACCGCCTCGAACCGCTCCCCCGGCGCGGGCGCGGCGTGCGGCAGCGTCGCGACGCGCCACGTCCGCACGTGCAGCACGAGCCGCCGTGCGGCCGTGCGCAGGCGCAGCCGCACCCCGGACGGCTGCTCGTCGCACATCGCGACGAACCCGTCGGGGAACTGCGCGCGCGTCCACGCCGGCAGGCGGTGCGGCAGCACGCCGTCGCCCGTCCGCTCGAGCCACGCCGCCCCGCGGACCTCGACGCGGGCGTCGGGCAGCGGGACGACGACGGCGTCAGCGGACGTTGCCGTGCTCCCGGAACTCGCGCCACACGTTCTCGAAGAAGTCGTCGTCCGCGGGGATCGGCCGGCGCGGCCGCCACCGGAACACGGGCGTGCCCGCGGGGTCGTCGACGTCGCGCGCGACGACGGGCGCCCAGCCGGCGCCGTCGCCCGCGTCCGCCGGTGCCGACCCGGGCGCGACCCACGCCGTCTCCTGGACGACGTCGTCGAGCACGCCGCCGTCGAGCGCGAACCGGAACACGTCCGGCAGGTCGAGCTCCGCCTCCGCGTCGGGCCCGTGCCCGGCGCGCGGCAGCTCCCCCGCGGCGTCCGAGTACAGCACCGACCCGCGCGAGCGCCCGCCGTGCGCGACGTAGTCCGCCATCGCCGACAGGTAGACGTAGGCGCTGGTGAGGATGTCCCGGACGAGGAAGGTCCGGTTGACGGAGCGCCGCGACGTGCCGTCGGCGCTCACGAGGTCGTCGTAGCGGGTGAGCCAGTCGTGCACCTGCACGAGCGCCTCCTGGATGGACGCCGCCGAGCGCACCGGCCCGGCCTTGGCGCTCATCAGCACCTGGACGTCGCGCAGCAGGTCGCCGGTGTTGTCGGCGACGCCGGACGCGGCACGCCCCGTGGCGGCGGCGGTGAGCCCCACGGCCGCGTCGAGCACCGGCGCGGCGACCTCCGCGAACTCCGCCTCGGGCAGCGGCTTCTCGTCCCGACGCGCGGCGATGAACTGCGCCGCGCGCGTCGCGCCGACCTGCCCGCTGTTGAGCGCGGCGCCGCCCGGCCGGTACACGCCGTGCGCGCCACCGGCCTCGCCGACCGGGAAGAACCCGGTGACGTTCGACTGCCACCACGCGTCGACGACGAGCCCGCCGTTGTTGTGCTGGGCGCACACGTCGACCTCGAGCATGTCCTTCTCGAGGTCCACGTACGGGTTCTTGTCCAGGTAGAACTGGTACGCGGGCTCGTTCATGCGCCGCAGCCGCTCGATGGGCGTGCCGAACAGGACGCCGGCCTGCTCGAGGTACGCGTACGCCTCGGGGCTGAGCGCGGACGGGTCGAAGTCCTCGCGCACCGGGTTGCGCCGGAAGTCGAGGAACACGCGCCGGCCGCGCAGCACGGTCTCGCGGTAGACGAGCAGGTCGACGAGCGACGAGCCGTCGCGCGCCTTGCGGATGTCGAACGGCCACTGGTAGCCCTTGAGGAACACCAGCGACATGAGGCGCCCGTAGTCGGGGATCGCCTCGGTGAGGAACTCGCGCTCGTCGCCGCCGTCCTGGTCCGTCGAGACGAACCGCGGGACGACCTGCATGTACGTGCCGGACACGTTCCAGCGCGGCTTGGTCGACGCGAGCCCGAACTGCCACTCGGTGAGGTTCTTGCCGTGCACCCCCGCCCGGTACGCGGCGCCCGACGCGCCCCACTGCCCGTTCGGGAACACGCGCGTCGCGTACATGCCCGCCGGGCCGCCCGTCGCGTAGACGAGGTTCGAGCAGCGGAACAGCAGCCAGGGGCTGGCGGCGCCGTCGTGCGGGACGTCGGTGCGTAGCACGAGCAGGCCGGCGACCCGTCGCGTGCCGTCCGCGTCGGTGGTCGTGACGACGTCGACGACGCGGCACTCGTCGAAGACGCGCGTGCCGTCGCGCTGCACCTTCGCCTCGAGGCGCTCGACCATCGACCGGCTCGTGTACGGGCCCACGGACGTGGCGCGGCGGCGCGGGTCGTGGTCGGTCTTGTACCCGATGAACTCGCCGAACCGGTTCTGCGGGAACGGCACCCCGAGGTCGACGAGGTGCAGGAACCCGCGCGCCGAGAGCGCGGCCTCCGCGAGCGCGTTGTCGCCGTCCATCGCGCCGCCGCTGAACAGCGTCTCGGCCATCTCGCGCACGGAGTCGCCGTCGCCGCCCGACAGCGTGAGCTTGTAGTACGTCTGCTTGTCCGACCCGGCGTTGCGGGACGCGCCAGCGTGGATCTTGTCCGCGACCATGACGACGTCGTCGTGGCCGAACTGCACGAGCCGGGCGGCGGCGCAGTAGCCGGCGGAGCCGGTGCCGACGACCACGGTCGTGGCCGTGACGACCGGGACGTCGTGCTCGCCGATCCGCACGGTCTCCGGCTCGTGGTGCGGCTCGTGGTGGCGCTGCTCGTGGGGCAGGGGCTGCTGCGTCATCTCTCGCTCCGTCCTCACAGCACCGGGATGTGCATGCCGCCGTCGACGTGGAAGACCTCGCCGGTGGAGTAGGGGGTCTGGCCGGACGCGAGGATCGCGACGGCGCCGGCGACGTCGGCGGGGCGTCCCCAGCGGTTGACCGGGGCGAGGCCCTCGGCGATGAGGGCGTCGTACTTGCCGGTGACCCCGGCGGTCATGTCGGTGGCGATCACGCCGGGCCGCACCTCGTAGACGACGACGCCCTCGGGGCCGAGGCGCGCGGCCCACAGCTGGGTCGCCATGCCGACGCCGGCCTTCGAGATGCAGTAGTCGCCGCGGTTGGTCGACACCGTCGTGGCGGAGATCGACGAGACGTTGACGACCGTCGCGACGGGGCCGGCGGGCGGCTCGGGGAGCGCCTCGAGCGGTCCGCGCAGCTCGATGACGCGGCGCGCGAACTCCTGCGTGAGGAAGTACGGGCCGCGCAGGTTGATGCCGAGGACGCGGTCGAAGGACTCGGGCGTCGCCTCGAGCAGGTCGGCGCGCACGCTCGGCGCGACGCCGGCGTTGTTGACGAGCAGGTCGAGGCGTCCCCACGCGTCGACGGCGTCGGCGACGTAGCGGCGGTGGTCGTCGAGGTCGGCGACCGACCCGCGCACGTAGCGGACGAGCGACGGGTCCCCCGCGGCCGCGCGCAGCTCCTCGAGGACGTCGGTCGGCTCCTCGCGCGTGGCGAGGATCGAGACGGCGAACCCGTCGGCGACGAGGCGGCGGCTGATGCCGAGGCCGATCCCGCGGTTGCCTCCGGTGACCAGTGCGACTGCGGGCATCGTTGCCTTCCCTCGTGCGAGCACGCGGCCGGGTGCGCGGTGTCACGCTCGGGGCGCGCACGGCCGGACCGCCGTCGTCGGCGGCACGAGTGATCGTGCCACGCCGCGGCACGTCGAGGCAAGCGCTTTCCGCGTGCCTCGTGCGGCGTGCGAGGATCGAGGCCGTGGGACGACGAGCCGGTGGCGCGCGCTGATGGGTGCCGTCCTCACCGCCCTCGGCACCATGGGCGCCGTCGTCGTGCTCGGCTGGGCGCTCGGGCGCTGGCAGGTGCTCGGCGAGCGCGCCGCGCCCGTGCTCGCGCGCGTCGTCTTCACGGTCGCGACGCCGGCCCTCCTGCTCGGCACGCTCGCGCACGCCGACCTGCGGCTGCTGCTCTCGCGCACCGCCGCGGCGACGTGGGGGTCCACCGCGCTGGTCGCGCTGGTGGCGGCGCTCGTGGTGCGCCTCGCCCTGCGACGTGCGGCGGCCGACGTCACGGTCGCGACGCTCGCGTCGTCCTACGTGAACGCCGGCAACGTCGGCCTGCCGCTGTCGGTGTACCTGCTGGGCGACCCGGTGGCCGTGGTGCCGACGCTGCTGTTCCAGCTGCTCGTGCTCGCGCCCGTCGCGTTCACGGTGCTGGACGGCGCCGCGGCGGCGCGCCCCGCAGGGGCACCGGGCGACGTCGCCGCGGTCGTCCCGTGGGCGCTGCGCGCGCAGGCCGTGGTGCGGCGGACGCTGACCAACCCGATCATCCTCGGCACGCTCACCGGGGTGCTGCTCGCGGCGCTCCCGTGGGACCTGCCGGAGGTGGTGTTCGAGCCGTTCCGCCTGGTCGGGGCGGCTGCCGCACCGCTCGCGCTGCTCGCGTTCGGCATGCAGCTCGCGGTCCCGCGCGCACCCGGGGCGTCGGCGCCGCGCCGCGACCTCGTCGTGGCGGTCGCCCTGCGCAGCGTCGTGCACCCCGTGCTCGCGTGGGGGCTGGGCAGCGCGCTGGGCCTGCCCCCGCACGCCCTGCTGGCGGTCACCGCGATGGCGGCGCTGCCGACGGCGCAGAACGTGCTCGTGTACGCGATGCAGTACCGCCACGGCGAGTCGCTCGCCCGCGACGCGGGGCTGATCACGACGCTGCTCTGCGTGCCCGTGCTGCTGATCGTCAGTGCGGTGCTGGCCTGATCACACAGCGGCGCGATACGCCAGAGTCGGACGTGTCGGATTCTTCACCCGCGCACGTCCGGTTTTTCTGTAACTGATACGTTGCAGTGTTGCGCTTCCGCTACATATCGTCGTCCCCACGAGGCCGCCGATCCGCGCGGCCCCAGCAGGGGAGAACACCACCACCATGGCAACACCGTCCCGCGGCGTGCGCCGCGCCGTCGCCCTCGCCGCCGCGCCCGTCGCCGTCCTCGCCGCCGGCGCGATGGTCTGGCAGAGCTCGACCGCCGCCTTCACCGCCACGACCCGCAACGCGGGCAACTCGTGGAGCACGGGTCAGGTCGCCCTGACCGACGACGACGCGGGCCGCGCCGGCTTCAGCGTCACCAACCTGGTCCCCGGCCAGACCGGCGAGCGCTGCATCGTCGTCACCTCGAACGCGAACGTCCCGGGCGAGGTGCGCTCGTACGTCCAGAACCTCTCCACCTCGGCGCAGGGCCTCGCCGACCACATCCGCCTGCGCGTCGAGCGCGGCACCGGCGGCACCTTCGAGAGCTGCGCGGGCTTCACCCCGGCGCAGCCGTCGCTCCCGGCGCAGCCGCTGTCGCTGCTCTCGACCGCGTACAACAGCTTCGCGAACGGCGGCCAGGAGTGGACGACGACGGGCACGCCCGGCGAGTCCACGACGTACCGCGGCTCCTGGGTCTTCGACACCACCGGCCTGACGCAGCAGCAGGTCGACGCGCTCCAGGGCGCGCAGGTCTCGATCGACCTCGTGTGGGAGCTGCAGAGCGCCGACCCGGTGACCCCGGCCCCGTGACCCACCGCGGGGACGGCGTGAGCACGACCCCGCGACCCACTCCCCCCACCGACGGAGCCACCCGTGCGCGCGACCTCGCCTGAGGCACGCCGCGGGTGGCTCCGCCGCGAGGGCTGGCCCGCGTTCGTGCTGGGCGCGGCGGCCGAGTGCTACCTCGTCTTCACCCTCGCGATGACGGCCATCGCGGTCCTCCCGCTCGCGCTCGGGTGGCACGGCTCCGTCGTGCAGACCGGGTCCATGCAGCCGCACGTGCGGCCGGGCGACGTCGTCCTGTCGACGCCGCTGCCCGACGACTCGCCCGTCCCGCTCGGCGGTGTCGTCGAGTTCCGCACGTCCGCCCCCGGCGGGGGCGAGCGCACGGTCATGCACCGCGTCGTCGGTGAGGGCGAGGAGCGGGGGCAGTGGGTGACCGCGGGCGACGCGAACGCCGACGTCGACAGCAGCCCCCTCACGCGCGACGACATCACGGGACAGGCGCGCCTGCTCGTGCGGTGGGTCGGGCTGCCGAGCATCTGGCAGCGGGACGGCCGCACGGACCTCCTCGTCGGCTGGGCCGCCGTCACGGCGACCGCCGTCGGCCTCGTCGCGTGGACGTGGCCGTCGCGCGACGGGTCCCGCCCGGGCACGCCGTCGCGACCGCCGGCCGGAGCGCCCGGCGCACCGGCGCTGACCCGCCGCACGTTCCTCGCCGCCGCGCTCGCAGCGACGGCGGGCGGCTCCGCGCTCGTGTCGCGCGAGCCCGTGTGGGCCGGGTTCTCGGCGCGCACGTCCATGGCCGCCAACTCGTTCCGTGTCGGCACGTGGCCGACGCTCGCGCTCGGACGGGTCGCGTCGTTCGCGATCCTGGCCGCGACGCGCGTGACGAACCAGTCCTTCCTCGGCATCGGCAGCTCGGTCAACGGCAGCGTCGGCGTCTCGCCGGGTACCACGGTGACCGGCTTCTGGAGCTGGGACATCACCGGCAGCACCGAGCGGGGCACCGCGGCGGCCGCGGCCGCGCGCACGGACGCTATCGCGCTCCACGACGCCGCACGCGCCCGCCCGGCCACCGGCACGGCCGTCGCCACCCTGACGGGCACGCTGCGCCCGGGCGTGCTGCACCGCGCCGGCGCCGTGCAGGTCGGCGGCACGCTGACGCTCGACGCGCGCGGCGACGCGAGCGCCCTCTTCGTCTTCTCCGGCACCTCGCTGACCTTCGCCGCGGGGTCGTCGGTCGTCCTCGCGAACGGCGCGTCCGCCGACCGCGTCCTCTTCGTCAGCACGTCGACGGCCGTGCTCAACGACGGCGCGCTCGTGCGCGGGCTCGTCCTCGCGAACGGCGACGTCACCGCGACGCGCGCGACCGTGGCGGGACGGCTTGTGTCCCTCAACGGCGGTGTCGCGCTCACGCGGACGAACGTCACCGCGCCCTAGACCGGGCGCCCGTCCGCCCCTCCGCGCCGCCCCCGGCCGGCCTGCCTCGTGCCCGGCCGGGGGCGGACCCCGCCGCCGGCCCGGGGCCCGTCAGCCCGCGTCGCCGGGGCGCACGAGCCCCGTCTCGTACGCGACCACGACCAGCTGCGACCGGTCCCGCGCGTGCAGCCGCGCGAGCAACCGGCTGACGTACGTCCGGGCCGTCGCCGGGCTCAGGTGCAGCGCGACGGCGAGTTCGTCGTTGGACCGGCCGCGGCCGACCTCGCGCAGCACCTCCCGCTCCCGGGCCGTGAGCACCGCGAGGCGTGCGTCGTCCACCGGCGCCGGCGCGGCCGCCACGAGGTCGAGCACGCGGCGCGTCACCGACGGGTCGAGCAGCGCCTGCCCCGCCGCGACCGTCCGGACCGCGTGCCGCAGCTCGTCGGGCGTCACGTCCTTGAGCAGGAACCCGGCCGCGCCCGCCCGGATGGCGTCGAGCACGAGCGCGTCCTCGTCGAAGGTCGTGAGGACGACGATTGCGACGCCCGCGAGCGCCGGATCCGCCACGACCTCCCGGGTGGCCGCGATGCCGTCGAGGTCCGGCATGCGCACGTCCATGAGGACGACGTCGGGGCGCAGCTCGCGCACGCGCGCGAGCCCCTGGCGACCGGTGCCCGCCTCCCCGACGACGCGGACGTCGCCGTCCCGCTCGAGGAGCGTGCGCAGACCCGTGCGCAGCAGCTCCTGGTCGTCGACCACGACGACCGTGAGGACGCGCCCGGCCGTCACGGCGCGAGCCTCGCGGGGAGCCGCGCGTGCACCGCGAAGCCGCCGTCGTCGCCGGCGCCGGACGTCAGCGCCCCGCCGAGCAGGCCCACGCGCTCCCCCATGCCGCGCAGGCCCTGGCCCGTCCCGCGGTCCGCGCGGGCCCCGTCGCCCGGTCCGACCCCGTCGTCGCGCACCGCCACCTCGAGCCAGCCGTCGGCGACGGACGCCCGCACCTCGACGTGCTGCGCCCGCGCGTGCCGCAGCACGTTGGTGAGCGCCTCCTGCACGATCCGGTGGGCGGCCGCGCCGATCGCCGCGTCGACGGCGCCGTCCGGCACGTCGAGGCGCAGGTCGACGGCGACGCCCGCCGCGCGCGTCGCGTCGGCGACATCCGCGATGCCGCCGAGCCCGACGGTGCCGCGCCCGGTGTCGTCGTCCGCCGTGCGCAGCACGCGCACGGTCGCGCGCAGCTCCCGCAGCGTCGACGCGGTCGCCACGCTGATCCGCTCCAGCGAGGCGGTGACGAGCGCGTCGTCGCGGCCGACCGCCTCCGCGGCGACGTGCGCGTGCACCGCGATCACGGAGACGGTGTGGCCCACGCTGTCGTGCAGGTCGCGCGCGATCCGCACGCGCTGCGCCTGCATCCGCCGCTCCGCCTGCGCCTCCTGCTCCGCCAGCGCCGCGAGGCGCAGCCGCTCCTGGTCCTCGCGCGCCCGCCGCCGCACGCGCACGCTCACCCCCAGGGCGACGGCGGCGACCACGAGCGCCACGTTGGTGAGCAGCTCGTAGCTGAGCAGGTACGTGGCGGGCAGGCCCTCGGTGATGCGGAAGTACGCGGCGACCCCGACGAGCACGCCGCCGACCACGAGCGCCGCGTGCGTGCGCCCGCGTTCCGCCGCCGAGTACAGCGCCGCCGCGGCGGGCAGCGCCTGGCCGATCGCGGGGAAGCCGAGCGCGTAGTACACGAAGATGCCGAGGACGGTCACGACGAGGACGCCCAAGGGCCACCGCCGCCGCACGAGCAGCAGCGCGCCGAAGCCCGTCGCGAAGGCGTACGCCGCCGGCGCCGGGTCGCGCTCGGCCTCGAGCCCCGCGCCGACCGTCAGCGCGACCACGACGACCGTCGCGACGGCGAGGGCGACGTCGACCCGGCGCGACGTCGCAGGTGGGGCGCCCATCCCCCGAGCGTAGGAACGCGCGCCGGTCGGGGACATCCCCCGCGGGTAGCGGTCCGGTGTCGCCTCCTGACGACACGCGCCCCCGGACGCGGACCGGGGTGCGCCGACGACACCGGGCGGATCCCGCGCACGAGCCGTCTCCCTAGCGTCGACGGCATGGAGACCACACCTCTGACCAGAACGTCCGTCCGCTGGCGAGCCGTCCTCTGCCTCGCCGCCACCGTGCTCCTGTGGCCGCTCGTCGGCACGACCGGCCGCGACGGCCCGGTGCTCGCCGTGCTCGTGCTCGGCGTCACCGCGGCCGTGTGGGTGGCCGTGCTCGGCCTGCTCGACGTGCCGCGCCCGCTCGCGACCGGCACGTGGGCCGGCCTGCTGTACGGCGCGGCGCTCGTCGCGGTGTCCGTGCTGGTGGGAGGCCGCGGCGCGGGGCAGGGCGTGGTGCTCGTCGCGGTCGGCGCGCTGTGGGAGCTGACGTGGGCGACCCTCCTCGGCGCCGGCGCCGGGCTCCTCGGGCGCGCCGTGCGGCAGCTGCGCACCGGGGGCCGGCCGTGAGCGCGGCAGGACCGGCGGTGCGCCGTGCGGCCGCGGCGCTCACGGCGGCGCTCGTCCTCGCGGGCGCCCTGGGCGGGTGCGGGTCGGTCTCGACGTCCGCCGTCTCGGAGCCGGCGGACTTCGACGTCCCGCTGCCCGTGCCGCCGCTCGCGCCGTCGCGCGTCGCGCCGGACGGCACGCGGGTCTTCGGCCTCACCGCCCGGGACGGCACGACGCGGTTCCTGCCCGGCGTGGACACCCCGACGTGGGGCTTCGACGGCGACCTGCTCGGGCCGACGCTGCGCGCGTCCCGCGGGGAGCGGGTCGCGGTCGAGGTGCGCAACGACCTGCCCGAGGCGACGACCGTGCACTGGCACGGCATGCACCTGCCCGCGGCCATGGACGGCGGGCCTCACCAGGAGATCCCACCCGCTGGCACGTGGCGGCCGACGTGGCGGGTCGACCAGCCTGCCGCGACGCTCTGGTACCACCCGCACCCGCACGGCCGCACGGAGGAGCACGTGTACCGGGGCCTCGCCGGGTTCTTCCTCGTCGACGACCCGGCGGCACCCGATGTCGGCCTGCCCGCCACGTACGGGGTCGACGACGTCCCGGTCGTCGTGCAGGACCGCGACCTCCAGGACGACGGCACGCTCGACACCGACGGCCGCAGCGAGGTCGGGCTGCTCGGGTCGCTCGTCACCGCGAACGGCGTGCGCGGGGCGCACCTGCCGGTGACCACGCAACGCGTGCGGCTGCGGCTGCTCAACGGCTCGACCGCGCGCACCTACGCGTTCGGGCTGGCCGACGGCCGCGCGCTCGCGCAGGTGGCGAGCGACGGCGGGCTGCTGCCGGCACCGGTCGCCGCGACGCGCGTGCAGCTCTCGCCCGGCGAGCGCGCCGAGGTGGTCGTCACCCTGAACCCGGGCGAGACGGTCCGGCTCCGCTCGTACCGCCCCGACCTCGGCCGGGTCGCCGCGGGCTTCGCGGCCGGCGCGAACGACGAGTTCGACGTGCTCGAGCTGCGCGCCGCGGCGCGGCTGGCACCCTCACCCGAGCCAGCGTCCGTGTTGACGACCTTGCCGCCGCTGCGCGAGGCGGACGCCACCGTGACGCGCGCGTTCGTGCTCGAGGGGCGCGAGATCAACGGCCGGCGGATGGCGATGGACCGCGTCGACGAGACGGTCGAGGTGGGGGCCACCGAGGTCTGGGAGGTGCGCAACGACGACCTCTCGCCGCACAACCTCCACGTCCACGACGTGCAGTTCCGGGTGCTCGACGTCGACGGGGCCCCCCCGCCGCCCGCGCTGGCCGGCGCGAAGGACACGGTGTACCTCGAGCCGCGGCGCACGTACCGGCTGCTGATGCGCTTCGAGGACCACGCCGACCCCGCGACGCCGTACATGTACCACTGCCACCTGCTGCTGCACGAGGACGAGGGACTCATGGGGCAGTTCGTCGTCGTCGAGCCCGGCGGCACGGCGGCGCTGCGGCCGCAGGCGGGCGGCGCGCACGACCACCGCTGACGGCGCGCCGCGCCGGGCGGGCGCGCCCTCCTCTCGTCGGACCGTGACGGGTCGATGCCGGGATCCGCAGCCGGTGGTCGTACGTTGAGGGGCAGGGAGCGGCCCCGCGGCCGGACACACGACGAGAGCAGCAGCAGATGAGCAGCACCCCCGCAGTCCTCCAGGCCACCGGCGTGCGCGCCGGCTACGGCGGTCCGGCCGTCCTCGACGGCGTGGACCTGACCCTGCGCCCGGGGGACGCGATCGGCCTGCTCGGCCGCTCGGGCGTCGGCAAGTCGACGCTCGTCGAGATCCTCGGCGGCCACATGCGTCCCGCGCAGGGCCAGGTGACGCTCGACGGCGTCAACGTCGGCAAGCCGCCGCTGCGGCAGAAGAAGGTCGTGAAGGCCCGGTTGCGGACCGTGCACCAGAACGGCCTGGCGGGCATCGACCCGCAGCGCACGGTCGAGAAGACCCTCACGGACGCGTTCACCGAGGCCCGCAAGGCCGGCCGGTCCACCAACCACGACGTCGAGGCCGCGCTCGGCGTGGTCGGCATGCCCATCCGGTTCGTGACGCGCACGGTGCAGTCCCTGTCCGGCGGCGAGCGTCAGCGCGTGGCGATCGCGCGGGCGCTGGCCGCCAGGCCGGACCTCCTGCTGCTCGACGAGCCGCTGACGGCCGTCGACCAGGCCATGCGCGAGGAGGTCGCCGCCGACGTCCGCGCGCTCGTGCGCGCCGACGGCATCGGCCTGCTCGTCGCGTCCCACGACGTGCGCCTGCTCGAGCGCCTCACCGACACCGTGCACGTGCTCGCGGAGGGCCGGCTCGTCGAGTCCGGCCCGCTGCGCGCGCTGCTGCGCGACCCGCAGCACCCCGACACGCGCGCCCTCGTCGAGGCCCTCCCGGACGCGGTCGCCGGCCGCCTCCGCTGACGCGTCCCCCGGGTCCGCACCCCGACCCGCACCCCCGCTCCCCCGCGGGCGGACCCGGGGGCCTGTCCGGGGAGCGCCCGATGTGCCCGACCCGTGCCGGGGAGCAGGCTCGGGCGCATGGAGACCACCGGCCCCACGCGCCGCCCCACCGACCACGGCCCCGCC